>NZ_KV797724.1:4493-52712 GCF_001809455.1 Corynebacterium sp. HMSC074C11 | reverse complement strand
CACCCCGCTACGCACTCCGAAACCGGAAGAGCCCTTTAACTGCTAGTGCAGCAAGGATCGTCTTCCCCGTGCCGGTAGCGGAAATTATGAGGCCTTTCCGCTCGCCTGACTGCCTCAAGTCAGCGATATTCGACAGCGCTACCTGCTGCATTTGATTGGCGATAACTGGGCCCTCGGGCAGCAACTTTGTGTGCGTGTTTTTCGAAACTGGAGGTACGCGGTTCTGTTCGTACTGATCGACCCATTGATGAGTTAGTGGGATGCAACGGTTACGTTGCATATCAATGGCCGTCTCAATTTGGAACGTGATATCACCATTCTGGTGGCTGGAAAAGTGCAGATTCCACTCTTCGTTTTCCTGGAGCGCCTTTTGCGTCAAATTTGCGCTGCCGACGATGGCTGAAAGCTCAACCTCTTTGTAAAAGAGGTATCCCTTTGGATGAAAACCCCGGTGATGATCCTCGGGGTAGATGTAGACGTTCAGTCCCTCAATTTCGAGTAGTTCTCTGAACATCGATGGTGAATTGAAATCAAGGTAGTTCGACGTGATGATCGTCATTGGGCCAGAAAACTGAAGGAGATCCTCCTTCAGCATGGCAAGAGCGGCCGGAGAAATAAATGCTACTGAAAATATGAAACTCGTAGCGGTGCGTAGCTCCTCGCGGAGCGCATTGTACATAGTGGCCGACTCATCGTTGCGAATGAGTCGGGGATTGTATTTTTTGTCGGCAACGATGTTTTTATCGATGAAGCCGTATCGCAGGTCTCCGACCAGGGAATTCATCATTGTTTTAGCATACTAAATGCACGCTGCGTCGCTTGTATTGATTATTGTTCGTTTACAAGAATGTCGACTGTAGGGATGTCCGCTGGCGCCCAATCAACGGAATAAAGTTCGGCCGGTTCTAACCAACGATATTCAGTGTGCTCCGTTAGCTTGATTTCGGGAGAAGAAACGGAACAAAAGTATGTCGCCAGTGAGATAACGGCGAAGTCATACTCATGGTCGACAGTGAGAATGTGGTTCCCAATCTCAGCTTCAAGTTTTAGCTCTTCTCTTAGTTCACGGGCTAGAGCCTCACGAGGGGACTCACCTTCTTCGATCTTTCCACCGGGAAATTCCCAATAGTTTTCCATCGAGCGACCTGGGCCGCGTTGGGCGGCGAAGATTTTTCCTTCGTAGGTAAGAACCGCACCTACAACTTCGATTCGTTTTTTCATCTCAACTCCGCGTTCTGTCATTGCGCCTCATTCTAGTAATCGTCACTGTTTGCAGATCGGGCTATGGTGAACTCCTGGGCTTTTTATTTTCTCTTTTGCACAGTAGAAAGGACCGTTACCTTGTCAGCTTCCCGTTCGCGCGGCCTGCTTCGTCGTAAAGCAAAGTGCGAATCTCAGCCGGCTATCGCATCGGAGGTGGGAAGCGAATCACAAGGTCTGGGTCCTCAGTCGAGTGAATTAGACCGGACAAAACAGCCGATTCCGCGAGCGATTTGGATTCTGGTCAGCGCCGCGTTCATCATCGCGCTGGGCTTTGGGCTGATCGCTCCAATTCTTCCGCAGTACGCACGCAGCTTCGATGTGGGTGTGTTCGCGGCCAGCTTCGTGGTCAGTTCGTTCTCCATTTTCCGGCTGATCTTCGCGCCGGCATCGGGTTCGCTGGTAGAGAAGCTCGGATACCGACGCACGTACCTAACCGGCATCAGTATCGTCGCGTTCTCGACTTTGCTTGTCGGTGTTGCGCAGACATATTGGCAACTGCTGGCGTTTCGTGCGCTCGGAGGCATCGGTTCGACGATGTTCACGGTCTCGGCAATGGGGCTGATTGTGCGGATTTCACCGCCGGAGATCCGTGGTAAGAGCTCGGCCGCCTACGGCACAGCCTTCCTGTTGGGCAATGTCTTTGGCCCAATTATTGGTGCGGCAATGGGCGCATGGGGCATGCGGGTGCCGTTTTTCATCTACGGTGGCGCGCTGATTGTGGCAACGATTGTGGTCGGCATGTCGCTGAGCGCGGAGCATCTTCGCCACGTAGTGCCAAAGCGCACGACTCCAGTGCTGAAGTTCTCCGAGGCAATCCGGGACTCGGCATATCGAAGCGCACTAGTCGGAGCCTTCGCCAACGGTTGGTCGAACTTCGGCGTGCGCGTCGCGATTGTCCCGCTGTTCGCTGCGGCAACGTTCTCCCATGTCGGCGCCCCAGAACCGGGCAGCGATGGGGCAGTAGCTGCCACTGCCACAGCTGGTTTCGCGCTGACGGCCTTCGCGCTCGGCAATGTTACGGCACTTCAGTTTTCCGGTCGTTTGTCCGACCGCATCGGCCGTCGTCCACTGCTCATCACAGGCCTGTTTATCAACGGCGTATTCACTGGCGCAATCGGATTTAGCAGCGGCGCCATTCCGCTACTGATTCTCTCAGTCCTCGCCGGCTTCGGCGCTGGCATGATCAATCCATCGCAGCAGGCCGTGCTTGCCGACGTCATCGGCGCCAACCGCCAAGGTGGAAAGGTGCTCGCCAATTTCCAAATGGCTCAGGACTTCGGAGCAATCTCCGGCCCGCTGATTGTCGGCGCAATCGTGGATGCCGCAGGGTTCAAGGCCGGATTCCTTGTTTGCGGTGTCATCTCGCTGGTCGCGATGGTGGGCTGGATATTCGGGCGCGAGACTCTACCAGCCCACTCGTCGAACAGCGGAGCAAAAGAAGCCAAAGCGAAAACAGCTTAAACAGAAGCGGATTTGCTAGATTCCTTGCCTTCATCGAGCTTTCGGCAAATAGCCACATAGATAGCGCCAGTAATGTTGTGCACCACCGCGGCCACCGCGCCCGGAAGCGCGGCCTCTGGGGTAAAGAACTTCGCCGCCATACCGGAAGACAGACCCGCGGATTGCGTGCCGACCTCCACGGCCACCGTGCGCTTGCCCGCAGTCGGCATCCCGACCAGCTGGCCTGCAAAGAAGCCGAGCACGTAGCCCAGCACGTTGTGGATGATTACAGCCACAAACACAATGAGGCCAATGTGCGCCAGGCTCTCCGCATTCTTGGCCACGGCACCGAAGACCACGCCGCCGATACCGAGGATGGAAATCCACGGCAGAATCGGCAGGATTTTATTAATAAACGAGTCGGCCACAAAGCGAATGATCAGGCCACCAACCACAGGCAGGAGGACTGTCTGGCAGAGGCTCCACGCCATCCCGAGGCCGTCGACCTCCGTGTGCGCGTCGGCAAGCACGAGCATGAGAAACGGCGTCATAATCGGCGAGACCAGCGTCGACACGCTGGTCATAGCGACGGACAGCGCGACATCACCGCGTGCCAGGTAAGCGATGACGTTCGATGAGGTGCCGCCTGGGACGGAGCCCAGCATCAGCAGACCGACGGCCAGCGCCGGGTTAAGCCCGAGCACTTTCGCCACGGCAATTGCTAGCAGCGGCATGATGACAAACTGCGCAATGACGCCGAAGAGAATCGCCAACGGGCGCTTAGCGACCTGCTTAAAGTCCGGAATGGTCAGGGTGAGGCCCATCGCGAACATGATGATCATCAGGAAATATGTGATGTAGTCCGTCAGCGGAGTAAACGGGGCGGGGAAGAAGAATGCCAGCGCCGAACCCGCCAAAATAAAGCCCGGAAATCCGAGAACCTCAATTATCGCCGAGAGCTTCGACGGTGCCTTATTTTCCTGCTTGCCATTCCCAGAAATCTCCTCGGGAGAATGTGGTTTTAGCGGGGACTGCCGGGGCGAAGACGGCGGCGTTTCTGGTGCGTTGTTATTGCTGGACATTCTCTAGTGACCTTGGGTTTATACGTTGCGAAATTGCAAAAATCCGCCGAACGGTGGGTGTTCCACGGCGGAAAATAGCAGATATGTGTACAAACGTGTAGGGAAAATGTTAACTACCTCACCCCATGCAATTGCAAAATAGGTACCCCGAAGTGGGTGCAATGTGCTCGTTTGACGTCGGCCCCAGCGCCGGGCCTCATCCAAGAAATCGACCACCTAGTGTTGTGGCCTTGCTAACGGGAAATGGTTTTTTGACCGACGGTGGCGTAGTCTGGGCAGTCGGTGTGAAATCCTGACGACAATGTCGCAGAGAATCTGGCAGCGGTATAAATTCGCTGGTGAAACGCTTGAGAGTGCATAGTGCATGATGGGCGCCCCTCCTCGGAAGTAAAAGCTGAATTGGGTTTGGGCGCAATTTTTCGAAGTATGTGCAAGAGAAGCGATGTCATCGCAATTCCGACGTGAGAGCACTGAAAACAAGAACGTAAATTGGGCGGGTCATGTATGTGCGACCCAACTGTGAGTAATCAACTGTTGAATATTGAGTGTGCGGGCGAAAAGGCCCAGGAAGAGCCCCAAATGGCTAATAATGAAATGAATGGCAGCGTCGAGGAAAATCGCGAGGATCAGCGCGAAAACCAGCGCGAGGACGCAATTGTGAAGGCCGAGGATGTAGTGGCCGAGGAAGCACCAGTGGCCGGAGAGAAGGCCGCTGAGGAAAAGACCGAGAAGGTAGAAAAGACTGCCGAGGCCGAAAAGAAGGCCGAAAAGAACAAACACGACAACGACGACGACACCGTCGGCTTCGATGAGCTCGAGCTGCCGGATGACATTGTCAATGCAGTTCGCAAGGTTGGGTTTGAGACTCCTTCCCCAATTCAGGCTGCAACTATCCCGACTCTGATGAGCGGCCGCGACGTCGTCGGCCTGGCTCAGACTGGTACTGGTAAGACCGCGGCGTTCGCGCTGCCGATTCTGGCTCGCATTGATCGCTCCGTCCGCGCACCGCAGGCGCTGGTGCTCGCTCCGACCCGTGAGCTGGCACTGCAGGTTGCGGATTCCTTCCAGTCGTTTGCTGATCACCTGGGCAAGATTCAGGTCCTGCCAATCTACGGTGGTCAGTCCTACGGAGTGCAGCTGTCGGGTCTGCGTCGAGGTGCACAGATCATCGTCGGCACGCCGGGTCGTGTCATTGACCACCTGGAAAAGGGCTCGTTGGACATCTCCGACCTGCGCTTCCTGGTACTGGACGAGGCCGATGAGATGCTGCAGATGGGTTTCCAGGAGGATGTCGAGCGCATTCTTGCCGACACTCCGGATGACAAGCAGGTCGCACTGTTCTCGGCTACCATGCCGGCTTCGATTCGTCGCCTGTCCAAGCAGTACCTGAGGGAGCCGGAAGAGATCACCGTCAAGTCCCAGACTCGCACTGCGGACAATATTCGCCAGCGCTTCCTGATGGTCAGCCACCGCAACAAGCTGGACGCGCTGACCCGCATCCTCGAGGTCGAGGAATTTGAAGCGATGATCATGTTCGTGCGTACCAAGCACGAGACCGAGGAGCTCGCTGAGAAGCTGCGTGCCCGCGGATTCTCCGCTGCCGCCATCAACGGCGATATCCCGCAGACCCTGCGTGAGCGCACGATTGATCAGCTCAAGGACGGCCGCCTGGACATCCTGGTGGCAACCGATGTGGCTGCTCGTGGCCTGGACGTTGACCGCATTTCCCACGTGGTCAACTACGACATTCCGCACGACACCGAGTCCTACGTCCACCGCATTGGTCGTACCGGTCGCGCTGGCCGCTCCGGTGAGGCGCTGCTGTTTGTCACTCCGCGTGAGGGGCGCCTGCTGCGCTCGATTGAGCGTGCGACCAAGTCCCAGCTGCACGAGATGAAGCTGCCGACCGTCGATGAGGTCAACGACTCCCGTAAGCAGAAGTTCGCTGATGATTTGACTGAGGCACTTGCCGATTCGCAGGTTCCGGTCTTCCGCGAGCTCATCGAGGAGTACGCTGAAGAGCACGACACTCCGCTGGTCGATATCGCCGCTGCTATCGCTGCGCAGGCACAGTCGGGCGACTTCCTGATGAAGGAGCCACCGCGTGGCCGTCGTCATGATCGTGACCGTGATCGTTTCGACCGCGACCGCAACCGTGGCCGCGATGGTCGCTCCCGTGGTGAGCGCGGTCAGGGCAAGCGCGCCGACCTGGTCGAATTCGAACGCGAGGGCACCGCAACCTACCGCATCAGCGTCGGTCGTCGCCAGCACGTCCGCCCGGGTGCCATTGTGGGCGCCATCGCCAACGAGGGCGGCCTGTCATCAAAGGACTTCGGACACATCGACATCCGTGGCGACCACACCCTGGTCGAACTGCCGGCCAACCTGCCGCAAGAAGTCATCAACAACCTCTCCGATACCCGCATTTCCGGCCAGCTCATTGGGCTGAAGCTTGACGACGGCACCTCGGTCGACGACAGCGATGACTACCGCGGTGGCCGTGGTGGCTACCGTGGCGATCGTCGTGATGGCGGTCGCGGTCGCGGAGGATACCGTGGTGGTCGTGGCCGCGATGACCGCCGTGGTGGCGGACGTGGCCGGGGTAGCTACCGTGGAAACTTCGATGACGGTGACGGTTTCGGCGGTCGTGGTCGCGGCCGCGGTCGCGGTGGCTACCGTGGTGACCGGGATGACCGCCGCGGTGGTTACCGAGGCGGACGCCGCTAGACCTGTTAGGCAGGCGAGCAGGGGGTCGTCGTCACGCGACCACTGTCCGTGGCGCTGACCTAGAAAATAAAAAAACTGCCGGTGCGCATGTACTTCCCAGCCCTAAAAGTCGGGCCGAAACGTACAGGCGCACCGGCAGTTTTATTGTGTCTGAGCGTGTGCGTAGGCGCGGGGCCTAAGCGCTAGAGCTCAATCCTTAGATGAAGAACATCAGGATGCCGGCGACAACCCACAGCAGGGAGAAGATGCCGGAGAACATGGCCAGCTGGCCCTTCTGCTTGTCCCAGTCGAGCTCGTCAGCCTTCTTGCGACGCTCGATGAACTCCGGATCGTCAACATCCTCGTCTTCATCAGCGATGCCGAGGCCGGCCATCATCAGACGCTGACGCGGAATGATCAGGAAGAACAGCAGTGCCCAGGCGATGATTGCCAGCAGGATTGCGGCGTGCATTGCCCCGGACTTCATGTAGGTCGACACATCGGTGAACATGACACCGAAGCCGAGCAGCGGCACGAGCAGCGACCACATGCCGTAGGTGCGCGAAATGGCGTGCATGGTGCGCGCGGAGCCGACCGTTCCAGCCTCTCCGCCGCGGGCTGCAAGCGCGAGCTTCGGGAACATCGAAATTGCGACAGTCACCGGTCCAAGCAGCAGAATTGCCGCTAGGACGTGAACCATAAGAACTACGTTTTGCACGTATTACCTTTCCACGACTGAATGTAGGCCTCGCGTTCAAGCGAGGAGTGGCCTGGATATTTCCTTATTAAGACCAGTCCTTAACTTAACGTGCTCGCACTATTTTCTCTATTTCGTGCCTTTCCCAGCGCGGATCCCACACGCAGCTGCCAGCGCCGTCCAGTCTGCCGAAGATACGGGCAGGTCCCATTTAATGGCCACCGCTAAGTAACGCTGCGAATAGTCACACGCCTTCGCATCTTCGGGAAGCCATTCCGCCGGGCTGGCATCTCCTTTATCCCTGTTGACCGCACTTCGGGTGGGCGCGAGGTTGGCCTCGATATCGTTGCCAAATCGCCGACGCCGCTCGGCATCCCAGGCGTAGGCTCCGAAATCCCACGCCGCTGCCAACGGATAAATGTGGTCGATATCGACCTCATGCGCACCCACCGGGTCACCCGTGTAAGGGTCGGGGATTTCGCGCAGGGCGCCGTCGTCAAGCGAACATACAGAGCCCCCGAACCACGCCGCCAACACTTTATGGCGTGTATTGCAATCGGCAGAACCTGCCCAGACGTCGAAGCGCTCGCGCTTGTACCCGGTGACGGTGGGGCGGCCTGCGACGACGCGCACAGTGCGCAGTTGTTTGACGACGGCTTCGGCGTCCGGCCCAGCGGGGGAGGAGGTGACGAGAACTCGCGTAAGTGCAAAGGATGAGACAAAGGCGGCGGTCAAGACGGCGGCTAGGATGGCAAATAAAAAAGGGCGCATACCTAGTTGGGCGCGAAAAATACTTTTTCGGTTCCTTGTAGGTATGCGCCGGGGCTAGCCTGTGGGGCTAGCGGAGGCCAAGCCTAAATCGAAGTGTTAGACCAGAGCCTGCTTTGCTGCGTGGTCGAACTCTTCCTTGATCTTCTCATTCGGTTCCTTCGTAGCCAGCGTGACGATGATCATCACGACAGTTGCAGCGGCGAAGCCCGGGACGATCTCGTAGAGAGTGTCGCTGAGCGAGCTCATGCCCCATGCGAAGGAGACAACCGCACCAGTGATCATGCCGGCAGCAGCACCTGGCGTGTTCAGGCGCGACCAGTAGAGGGCGGCCAGCAGCACCGGGCCGAATGCCGAGCCGAAGCCGGCCCACGCGAAGCCAACCAGATCCAGAATGGAGCTGTTCGGGTTAGCAGCGATGATTGCGGCGATAATGGCAATCAGCGCAACCGCGACGCGGGAGAGAGCCATGTAGGTCTTCGGACGCAGGGACTTGTTGACCATTGCCTTGAACAAGTCCTCGATTAGCGCGGAGGAAGACACCAGCAGCTGCGAGGAAATGGTGGACATGATTGCTGCCAGAACCGCAGTCAGAATCAGGCCTGCAATCAGCGGGTGGAACAGGATGCGGGTCATGTCCAGGAAGATAGTCTCGTAGGAAGACGCATCAGTGACCGAAGCATCTGGGTTCGTAGCGAAGAAAACAGTCGCGGTCAGAGCCACGAGGACCGAGCCGAGCATGCACAGTGCCTGCCAGCCAACGCCCCAGCGGCGGCCCTCGGTTGCGTCCTTCGCGCTACGCAGAGCCATAAAGCGAACGATAATGTGCGGCTGGCCGAAGTAGCCCAGACCCCAACCGAGCAGACCGATAATCGTGATTAGCGGAATGCCAGCGAACGGATCGAAGAAGGTCTCGACCGGCTGTCCCTCGCTGCCCGGGTAGGGGTCGTTTGCAGCGAAGCTGAAGATGTCCGAGGCGGAGTTGCCATTGTTGATTAGGTAGATGATGCCGACAGTCGGAACCGTCAGCAGCGCGATGAACATAATGATGCCCTGCACCGTGTCTGTGTAAGACACAGCCAGGAAGCCACCGAACAGGGTGTACGCGACAGTGATAGCCGCTACCAACAGCATGCCGACGAGGTAGTTGCCACCGAACGTCGACTCCCAGTAACGGCCACCTGCCACCATGCCCGAGGACACGTAGAAGGTGAAGAACAGCAAAATAATCAGGCCTGCGGCAACGCGCAGCACCTTCGATGTATCGTGCAGACGATTCTCCAGGAACGACGGCACGGTAATCGAGTTACGAGCAATCTTGGTGTAACTACGCAGGCGTGGTGCGGTGAACTTCCAGTTCAGCCATGCTCCTGCGACCAGGCCGATTGCAATCCAGGTCTGGTTCAGACCCGAAAGGTAAATCGCGCCGGGCAGACCCATCAGCAGCCAGCCGGACATGTCCGATGCACCCGCTGACAGTGCCGCGACGAACGGATGTAGGCCGCGGCCGCCAATCATGTATTCGTCATACTCTGCAGTCTTTTTCCATCCGGTCCAACCGATGTAGACCATCAACAGCAGATAAATGACTAGTGCGATGATGAACCATGTGTGTTGGTCCACAGGGCAACTCCTCATTATTTATTAATCGTACAGTCGGACTCGCGCACTACCTAGCGCACCAAAAAGCATTTTCGGCGCACAACTCAATTTCGCTTAATCAAGTCTGCTTGACGACGTTCACAGCGACGCGGCAGCATCGAGCCAAAAAGTGGCCGACGTCCACGGTGGAACCTGCGGTTCGCGATTCAACACAGCTTCAGCTTCCGGACTATCTTCGACAGTCATCGGAGCCTACTGGCACATGCGAACCATGGCAGAACTATTGCACGAGTCACACATTTTTAATTCTTGTGGCCTATACGACGTTTTCATGTGATGCGCTGCATTGCAAGATAAGAAGCGTTGAAAAAGCTTTTAAAAATCGGTTAAGTGCGACAAATTACCTGGGAAAAGGGGTATTTGGGCAGAAGGGGAGTAATTTTTGCAAGATACATAATTCGAACATGCGTGCTAATATTGTGGTGTGGTGGAAAAGCTGATCCGGGGTGCGTGGCAGAATCTTCATTGAACAAATATCTGGTGGCGAAGTCGCCGGGTGATTAGACGGTGATGACTGAGCAGGCGATGACTGAGCAAGCAGTGGGGAGGAAGTAATGGATCAAGTTGCTAAGTCAGCGGTGCCGTTGCTGCTGCACGCGGTCTGGAAGGATGATTCGGGTCTTCACCTATGGGTGGAGCGGCCAGAGGGGCACCGGATTATTGCGGACGTGGATTTGCTGGAAGTCCCGGCGCATCAGCGTCGGCTTTTTGCAGTGCTGGACCAGGGGAGTCGAGCGCAACTGACGCTAAAACTGCGCACACCGAAGGGGCGGGCAGTAGAGAAAGCGGTACCCACATGGGTGTTCCCGCCATGGGCTGCGGTGACGGCACTGGTGCAATTGCAGGAGGAAGTTGCCTCGGCGGCGATGGCACCGGATCTTCGGTTCTTTGTGGATGTTGTACAGGGATTGGATGCTTTCGCACGCTCTGGGCGGGCATTGGTGGCGCTGACATGGGAAGACAATGAGTGGTGGCCGACGTGGCGGATGTCGGAGGGGCTGAGTGAGATTGCTTGGCAGAGTCAGGTCATTTCCCGTACACCACCGGTGTTGATTGATAACGGAGGTGCCACGGTGGCTGAGGACTTCATCAATCGGATGTTTCATTGGGTCACCAACGCGCTCCTGGCCGATCTGGATGAACCGGCAGAACAGCGTCAGAGTTTCGTGCGGTCGTTGTTGCAGTCTCAGTCCCTGGGGCGTGCGACGCCGGGGGTGGCGCAGTCACTGGCAAAGTGGAGACTGTCGGCCGATGGTGAGGATGTTCGTCTGCAGCTAATGGTGCAGGAACCTGTTGGTTTTGAAGGCCAGCTGGAAGACTTGTCGGATGTGGATCTTCCGCAGCTGTTGGAGTTGCAGGATCGAGCGGATGAAGAAGGGGGCTCAGTAACTCGCTTCAATCCTCGTTCAGCTGCGGTGGAACATGAGACTCTATGGCCATTGCGGATGTACTACCGCATCGGCGTCGCAGCTCCGGAGCGCCTGAATCCAGAAATGTGTCGCCGGTCCGTGCTGTCGCTGCTTCGCCCGCAGCTATTGGCTGCACAGGAGGCATTCCCAACGCTCAAATATGCGAAGGCAGCGGGCCACCCGGGCTTGGATCTGCTGCTGACCTCAGAGCAGCTGATAGAGCTTATGACTGATGGCATCTCGCAGCTGGCAAAGGTTGATATCGATGTGATGCTGCCGCCGAACTGGAAGTCAGTGGAGACCACCCTGCAGTTGCACACTGAAGTCGTCCAGTTAGATCCGACGGGGCCTGCTGGGCGCCGTTCGGAACCGAAACTCGGATTTGACCAACTGGTTGATTACGAGTGGAAGCTGGCCGTGGGGGATGCCGTACTGACGGAAGCGGAAATGCGTGAGCTCGCTGCATCGAGTACGGGGCTAGTGCATCTGCGAGACCATTGGGTGCACGCGAACCCAGAGGTAGCTAGGGAAGCCCTGAAGTTTTTGGTGGAGCAGACCAAGGCCGGGGAGGAAACCGGTAAGGGGCAAGCCACCCTGAAAGAGCTGGTCTTCGATGGTGGTTTGGAGTCGCAAGCTCCAGCAGCAGTGCCAGTCGCCCCGAGGGATCCCTCTTGGCTCAAGGCGTTGGTGTCGAAGTACTCAGACGGTTCCACGGCCCTCGCAGAGTCGGTCGAGGTGCCACCGAGTTTTGTCGGTGAGCTGCGGGAGTATCAACAGCGCGGTGTGGAGTGGCTGGCGGATATGTCCAACCGCGGCTTTGGTGTCATTCTCGCGGATGACATGGGGCTCGGTAAGACTGTGCAAATTCTGGCGCTGTTGGAGTATGAGCGCTGCCGTCGGAAAGCAGATGCTACGGCTCAAGAGCACAAGACTTCGCTGCTGGTGGTTCCGACAGGTGTGTTGCGCAATTGGGCAGCAGAAGCGGCAAAGTTCACTCCAGAGCTTAAGGTTGGGCTGCTGCATGGTTCAAACCGCCCTCATGGTGGAGAACTACAAGAATTTATCGGGAAACACGATGTTGTTGTGACGACCTATGGTGTTGCTACCCGAGATGTGAACGAACTCGCCCAAGTGCAGTGGGATCATGTGATTGCTGACGAAGCACAGGCAATTAAGAACCCCAACGCACAGGTATCCAGAGCGCTGCGGAGCCTGGGCTCGCGACACAACATCGCCATGACTGGTACTCCGGTGGAAAATGACTTGGGCGAACTGCGCACCATCATGGATTTCTGTAATCCAGGCATGCTGGGCTCAGCGAATGCATTTCGCAACAAGTTTGCGATTCCCATCGAGCGTGATGGGAATGCGGAAATGCTGCTGCAATTACAGTCGATTACAGCACCTTTTATCCTGCGCCGACTCAAGTCGGATCCAGCTATCGCGCCGGACCTGCCCAAGAAGAATGAGCAGGTGGAGATGGTTCCTCTCACGACGGAGCAGGCTTTCTTGTATCAGGAGGCCGTGAAGGATATCGAGGACAAGCTTAAGCGCTCGAAGCGGAATCGTTCTGGCAGCTTCGGGCGAAAGAGCATCATCCTCGGCGGCATCATGAAGTTGAAGCAGATTTGCAACCACCCAGCGCACTACCAGCACGACGGCTCGGGGCTGCTTAATCATGGGCAGCATCGCTCGGGCAAGGTCGCACGGTTGGAAGAGCTCGTCGATGAGATTGTGCAAAACGGTGAACGCGCGCTTGTGTTCACGCAGTTCGTGGAATTTGGCAAGATGCTTGCCCCTCATTTCAGCAAGCGCTTGGGCGTGGACATTCCGTTTATTCAAGGGGCAATGACTCCGGCACAGCGCGAAAAAGTAGTGGCAGAGTTTAATGCTCCGGACGGTCCACCAATCATTTTGCTGTCGACTCTCGCGGCAGGTGTCGGCATCAACCTAGTTGCCGCCAACCACGTCATTCATATTGACAGGTGGTGGAATCCAGCGGTTGAAAACCAGGCCACGGACCGTTCCTACCGCATCGGTCAGCGTAAAGACGTCCATGTGCACAAGCTGGTCAGTGTTGGAACGCTTGAAGAACGCATCGACGAGCTGATTTTTGAAAAAGCAGAATTGGCGGATGCAGTTGTGCGCGCTGGTGAAATCAAGCTGACGGAGATGGATTTTCACCGTTTGCGGTCACTGTGGCAATTGGACAAGGACAAGATTCAGTCACTGCGTGAATCGATGGACGCAGCGGAGTCAAAGTCCGGTGGGACGGTGACCGGTCGGGTGAACCCGGAGGCCACGGCATTGGATTCCGCAACCTCGGATGACGATTCGATTCCCAACAATGTGACACCGTTTAGAGTCCAGAAGAGGTGGTACTAATGGCCGGTGACGGAGACGTGACATGGGGCGACAATGTCATCTTTGCCGAGTTTGGCAAGGGTCCCTCTGGAAAGCGCGGTCGTAAAAGGACTACGGCGCGAAGCGCACCAGCAACCAGCTCGACGATTGAAAAGCTCCTGGCCACCCAGGACTGGGCTGGTGCATTTACCGGGCAGCAGCGACGTGGAACCTCAGCGCGTGTGGCGGTCGAGCCACGTACTAGCTTTGCCCGGTGGGTGTGGGAGTTCATCATCCGTGGCGCCGATTCGGGTCGTGTTCACAGAGGCGAGAAGTACAGGTTCGACGGCAATGTGCTCGGGCTTCGAATCGCGGATGGTTACATCATCGGGGAAGTGCAGGGCAGCCAGCCGGAACCATTTTCAGTCTTTATTCGGTTCCCACGGCGGGAGCAGAAACAAACTGACGACGTACTGCGGTGGTTGGTGAACAATCCGTCGGCCTTCACAGAGTTTGAGCACGGCGAGTTGCCGTATGAGCAGATGGAAATGCTGTTGTGCGATGGTGAAGAGCACATTTATAGCGAATGCACCTGCCCGGACCCGGCACCTGTGTGTAAGCACACCGTTGCAGTCGCCGCTCAACTTGTCGCTGATATTGACCGTGATCCGCTGTCGCTAATGCAGCTGCGCGATTATCCGCAGCGCGAATTGCAACGCCGGCTTCAGGAACTAACACAGCTGCGAAACCGGACTGCGCCAAAGCGCCTCGGGCTTGGCGGCGCGGTTCGGGAGGATCCCAATAAAATCGCCCAGAAGGCGGATGGCGCTGGTGGAAATGATGGCGGTGACAACGAGCAGAAAAAGGTTGCCGAGCTTTTCGCGGTCGAAGCCGACTACTGGGGCAATGATTTGGAACGAGTCAGTGTTCCTTCGCTCGAGGTTATTGACCCACTAACAGTTACCGACCGTAGTTTGCTGCATGAAGCATTGCAGCCAACCTGCGTAATTTCGAGAGAGACCATTCGTGCAGTCGCCGATTTGGAAGATTGTTGGCAACATCTGCAGGAATCGCTGAGCCTGGGACAAAAGGAGCGCTAGTCATGAAATTCATTCACACCTCAGATTGGCAACTGGGAATGACTCGGTGGTTCCTAGAGCTCGATGGCGGTGAAGCCCAAGCTAGGTTCCACGAAAGTCGCCTCAACGCCATCGACCGCATCGGTGAGTTGGCGACCAGCGAAGGCGCTGAATTCATCGTCGTCGCTGGAGACGTGTTCGATTCCAATACACTGCCGGACAAGGTGTTCTTGCGGGCTCTTGAGCGAATAGCCAAGCTACCCGTGCCGGTGTATCTCCTGCCCGGCAACCATGATGCGCTTGATGCTTCTTCCATTTATCGACGTAGCGCTTTCGAATCTTTGGAAGACCGAGGAGTTTACGTAATTCGCGACAGCGAGCCCATTTCCATCCGTGACGGGGTGGAACTCATCGGTGTGCCAGTACACGGCAAGTATTCGGCAGACGACATCGTGGCGGAAGTAGCCACGGAGCTTGAGCCGGCCGATGGAATCCGAGTGATGGTCGCACACGGCCAAGTAGAAGGCTTTGGTGCTGATGCGGGAGCCACCATTGATCTGACCAGCTTGGAACAGGCTATTGACCGTGGGGCGCTGCACTATGTGGCGCTGGGGGATTCCCACTCCACGAGCCAACTTGACCATGCTGGCAGAGTTTATTTCTCCGGCGCGCACGAAACCACAGCGTATGACGACAAAGAACGGGATTCCGGCAATGCGCTAGTCGTCGACATCGCAGAGGACGACCCCGAAAAGGGCTCAGTTACCGTGGCCTCCCACCGAGTGGGGCAGTGGGCTTTTCATGCCATCGACATGGATATCACTGGCGCGGAAGACCTCGATGAGTTCTTTGCTGAACTGGACGGTATAGAGACGAAGACAGACACAGCGGTGAAGTATTCATTGCGAGGAACCGTGACACTGTCAGAGTCGACTACCTTTGAAAACCGACTTGAGCAGTACCAACAGCTTTTCGCTGCACTTTATCGCCGGGAAAGTGGCTCCGATTTAACGGTGGTTCCGTCCGAAGGGGATATCTCTAATCTCAATCTCACCGGTTATCCGCTCATAGCTGCAGAAAAACTAACGGTCTTGAGTACAGGGCGAACCGAGAGCGGTAGACCCCTATCAGAATCTGAAACCACCGCAGCAGCTGATGCGCTTCGCTTGCTGGCTCGCCTAGCCGGAGAGAAGGAATAGATCATGCGTTTTCACGACATCGAATTACACAATGTACGTGCGATTGATTCACTCTCAATCACAGGGCTCGCCGAGCGCGGCGTGGTAGTGATTTCCGGTGAAAATGAGTCGGGTAAGACGACAATCGCCAAAGCTATTCACGTTGCACTGACGACAAAATGGAAGTCCAGGTCAAGCGAAGCGCTTAGTCTGAACAGTCACTCCAGCCAGGAAAAGCCGCAGGTTAAGCTCCGGCTGGAGCTTGACGGCTACGAATTTACGCTGGACAAGATCTTTGGTGGCACCAAGGACACCGGCACAATCGTCACCGTCCACTCTCCGACAGCCGAGGTTCTCAAAGATGACCAGGCGGAGGAGTGGCTGGCCGCCCGAATGCACAATGCAGATACCAAGAACCTGTGGCAGGTTTTCGTTGCTGAACAGGGGCAAGCACAAAAGACCCTCTCCTTGGGCGGTTATGTACAAGTCACTAGCGCATTGCAGTCGGCATCGGGGCAGCGCGCGGAAACCGCAGAAGAGGTAGGCCTTTTTGAAGCCGTTGAAGCCGAATACGGCAACTATTTCCAAAAAAATGGCAAAGAGCGCAAGCAGGTTACCGACGTAGACAAGGAGCTGGCGGAAGCCCAGCAGGTGCGCGACGAAGCGGCGAAAAAGGTCCGGGAATTCGAAGCGCTCAATGAGGAAGCTGCTCGTAATGAAGAAAGCCAGCAAACGCAGCGGGCATCGTTGCCAGAAGCCCAAAACGAAGTCGAGCACTGGGGCCAGGCACTAGAAGAACTCGAAAAGTTCAGGGTTGCCGTCTCCCAGGCACAGGAGGTCTCTGCAGCGGCGAAGCAGCAGCTGGACTTAGCTAAACAGGCTCAGCAAGAGCGCGAAGCTTTCATTCAGCAGGCACAAGAAGCCAAGGATCAGCATTCTGCTGCAGAGAAGAAAGTTGCTGAATTTAAGGAAGCGTTCGATAAGGAGGTCGCAGCTTTAAAGAAGGCGCAGGAAGATCGCGATGCGGTTGTAAACACGTACCGCGAAGCTCGAAAGGCAGAAGAACTGGCCGCAGCTGAAGTTGCATTGGGAGAGAAGCGCGGTTTGGTTGAAGCTCTGTCGAAGCGAGTGAAGAAACTCGATGCGCTCCGCGCGCAATTGGCAGAGCACAAGGAGATAGTTACTCGGAATTCCGTTACCGAAGAGGTAATGGAAAAACTGTTGACCTGCGAACGCGAAGTTGCAACAGCCGCCGCTGTGCTGGAGGCATCGAGCCCGAGTGTGCAGCTCTCGGCTAGTAGTGCGCAGGAGGTCACGGTCGACGGCGAGAAAGTGGGGCTAGCTCCGGAGGCTGAGACAGTTCAACGCGCGGTTACTAAGCCATTGGCCATCGAAGTCGGCGACGTCACGGTTGCTATACAGCCCGGAGACGGCTCAGATTCGCAGCAGCGCAAGCTAGAAAAAGCAGAGACATCGCTCAAAGAACAGCTTGAGGTTGCAGGCGCTGATTCCGTCGCGGAAGCACAAAAGGCATACACACGACGTCGGGAAGCGGAAAAAGCAAAATTCCAGGTGGAGACATCCATAACTGCGGTGTCCGACGGTGTGGAGTATCACCAGCTCACAGCAGAGTTGGACGATGCGAAGGAAGAAGCACGAGTACACGGCGAGCGGTATCAGGAACTTGCGGGCGAGGAAGCGCCGACGGAGATTGACTTGGTATCGGCAAAGTCCCGGCTGGAAGAAGCTGCAGTGGGGCGTAGGGATGCCGAGTCGGAGCGCGACAGTGCTGATATGCGCTTATCGAAGCTGGAGAAGCGTCCTGCACACGCCAACTATACGAAGGCCAGCAGCGAGCTTGAAGGGGCTCGGTCCGTTCTGAAGGTCCGCGAAGATTCGCTCACGGCGACGCGAGAAAAAGCCTCGGACGCCGAGATCTTTGCTGCGGTGGAAAACCGAGGCAAGGACTATGAGGCGGCAGAAGAGCAACTGGCTGCGGCTCAGAAGGAGCTGGCGCAGCGGGATGCCGACGACGTGGAAGCATCGCTCGCGGGCGCTAAGCAGCGACGGGATGCAGTTGAGAATCGCCTGGCTGAGCTGGAAAAGCGTCGGCAAGAGATTCGGGTGCACTTGGACTATTTCGACAGCGCGAATGAGAAACTGGCAGCAGCTGAGGGAGTAGTGGAGCGAACACAGCGAGATCGGAATTCAATGCGTCGACGTGCAGCTGCCGCCAAGACTCTCATGGAGGTAATGACACAGGCACGCGTGGCATCGCGGAATGCGCTGGCTGACCCCTTGCTGCGCAAGCTCGAAGAGTACGGTGGCGGTGTGTTCGGTGCGGGAACTCAGTTCACGATGAATGAGGACTTGCAGATTGAGTCACGGTCCAATGCCGATGGCAAGTTCGATGTCGATGAGCTATCTGGTGGAGCGCAGGAGCAGCTGGACATTCTGCTGCGCTTGGCCGTTGCCGGTGTCATGGAGGGCGGGCAGGGCGCTCCGGTGATTATTGATGATGCATTAGGTTATTCAGACGAACACCGTTTGCGGCGGATGAATAATGCTCTTGCCAAAGCGGGGCGCGATATGCAGGTATTAGTCCTGACGTGCGATGAAGCCCGCTTTGATCGTGTGACAGGAGCGGAGTTTATGAAAATTCAGGATTTGGTTTCAAGATAGTAGGCTCTGTACATATGCAAGATGTTCCGTGGTTAAGTGATGAAGAGCAGCGGTTATGGCGCTCAATTCTGAACGCTAAACGGGCCGTTGACAGGTCAATCGACCTTCAGCTGCAAGATTCTCTCGATATTTCCACTGCAGATTTTTCGGTTCTGGTTGTTCTCTCCGAGGCTGAAGACAATGTAGTGCGCATGCGCACCCTGTGCGAATCCCTGGAATGGGACCGCAGCCGAATGTCGCATCAAATTACTCGCATGGAGCGACGCGGGCTAGTAACTAAGGAACGCTGCGCCTGCGATAACCGTGGTATTGATGTCACGCTTACTGAACACGGTCGAACCGTGATTGAGAAGGCGGCGCCGAACCATGTGAAGCTTGTGCGCCATGTTTTGTTTGATGTGCTCGGTGAGAATATCGACTATCAGGGGATTTCCGCTGTGCTCGATAAGATTGCAGAGACCGCCAATGCTACGGTCACCGATTCAGTCGACGGAAAAGCAGAGTAGCCAGAAGTTTTTTGTGAGTGTTTTCTCATTTGTCTCCGCTACGAGGCTCTCACCATTAGCCTAGAGCAGTATGAACTCATTTGAATGGCTGAGTGATGATGAACAGCTCTTTTGGCAGTCGATGGTAGCTGCTTTTCGCGAGGTAGAGCGCAATATCGAGCGAAGCCTACGCACTCGAACCGGGCTGACGTTCGCGGACTTTACCCTGCTCATCGCTCTGCATGAGGTAGAGGATGGGATTCTGCATGTTGACAAGATTTGTGATCGACTGAAGTGGAACCATCCCCGCGCGCTGCTGCATACCAACAGGTTGGAAAAGCGCGGATTTATTCACACCGAAGACCACGGCGAAGACCCGGACTCGGATTATGTCGTCGTCTTAACAGGCGTTGGTCGGCACGTGTTTGCCGAGGCGGCGCCGGATTATGTAGACACTGTTCGCCAGGAAGTTATTTCACCACTTGCTAATGAAGACCGCGAAGTGATGCTGAGGTGCTTCCAGTCGGTTCTCGAAAGGAAGTAAGACTTCCACGCCCTGCTAGTAAAACAACCACTAGCAGGGCGCTTTTTTCTCTACGTTTCAAGCTGTAAGGTAAGGCGTGCCTAAAGCAAAGGGGTGACTGTTCACTTCTCTTTGTGCACCCTAAGTACCAAAAATTACGCAGAAATAAACAAGGCAGAAACTGAAACGCATGAGAGTCAATATTTTCGCCAAGGCTAAAACCGCGCCAAAGACCAAAACTCTGGCCGCAATCGGGTGTGCAGCGCTGAGCTTCGTCGCTACAGCATGCGGTGCGGACGCAGAGTCGAACGAGGCTGCCGACAACAAAGGAGAACTCACTGTCACTGATGTCGCAGGTCGCACTGTGACCTTCGACAAGCAGCCAGAACGAGTCGTGCTCGGTGAAGGCCGCGCCATGTTTGTCACCGCGATGCTTGACCAAGAAAACCCGGGTGACCACGTTGTCGCCATGGGCAGCGATTTGCATTCGGGCGCACCGTCGTTTGAAACCAAGCTTTTCGAGACGAACCCCGAGCTGAAAGACATGCCGACCATCGGCAATATCGCCAAGGGCGATGTCACAGTTGAAAACCTCATCTCCCACGACCCAGACGTGGTCGTCATGACCCTTGACCACAAGAAGGCCGCGGAGCAGTCCGGTTTCCTCACCAAGCTCGATCAGGCAGGTCTGAAGTACGTATTCACCGACTTCCGGCAAAAGCCCCTGGAGAATACCGCCAAGTCCGTCGAGCTCCTCGGCCAGATCGTCGATGAGCAGGACAATGCCAAGAAGTTCACCGACTTCTACACAAAGCGCGTCAACGAGATCACCGAACGTGCCGCCAAGCTCGAAGACAAGCCAAAGACCTTCGTCTGGCGAGCAGCCGGTCTCAAGGATTGCTGCTCGACCGTCAACAAGTCCAACCTCGGTGACCTTGTCACAGCAGCCGGCGGTGAGAACCTCGGAGACAGCCTCCTCGACACCGAATCGGGCGACGTGACCGCAGAGAAGGTCCTGTCCGTCCAGCCGGAGAAGATCATCGCCACCGGTGGTTCTTGGGCGCTCGATCCGAAGAAGCCGGAAGTGCTGCCACACGTCGAACTCGGCTACACCGCCACCCCAGAGACCGCACAGCGCACTCTGGAAGGCCTGCTGAAGACTCCGGGTTTTGACACCCTGACCGCGCCGAAGAAGGGTGATCTGTACGCCGCCTTCCACCAGTTCTACGACTCGCCGTACAACGTCTTCGCGCTCGAGCAATTCGCCAAGTGGATTCACCCAGAGGAGTTCGCTGACCTCGACCCGGTCGCTGACTTCGCCAAGTTCCACAAGGACTACCTGCCCTTCGAACTCAGCGGCACCTTCTTCACCGCGCTGGAGCCGACCAAGTAACCCATCTTCCACCATCGAAGAAGGAATCCGATGACTTACACCAATCTGCACGCTCCCGCGTCAGGGCTTGACGACGAACCCCGCGAGTCCACCTCCACCAACGGCAGTGGAGGTCAAGAGTCGCAGCCCGCCACCGAACAGCACGAGTGTCCGTCGTCAAGCACGACCTACGACTCTGCGCGACAGTACCGACGACGCTCGGCACGGAAAATCGCCATCATTGCGGTGCTGGTGGGGCTGGCCGTGTGCGCGTTTGTGGTGGCGACGATTGTGGGGCCGATGGCACTGAGCGTGGGGGACGTCGTCCGTGGCATCGTGAGCCCGAATGATGTGGACGAAACCACTCGTACGGTGCTGTGGAAGCTGCGTCTGCCTGCATCGGTGATGGCAGTGCTGATTGGTGCAGCGCTGTCGCTTGCCGGTGCACAGATGCAGACAATCCTCGATAACCCTCTGGCGGAGCCGTTTACGCTCGGTATCTCGGCTGCAGCGGCGTTCGGTGGGGCGGCATCGATTGTGCTGGGCTGGGTGATTATTCCGCATGCGCAGTTCAACCTGGCGGCCGTGGCCTGGGTATCATCCGTCGTCGCTGTGGCGATTGTGGCGGCGGCGTCGGTATGGCGCGGCTCGGGTAAGGAATCGATGATTCTGCTCGGCATTGGTCTGGTGTTTCTATTCCAAGCGCTGTTGGCGCTGTTGCAATACCGCGCGACTACCGAGGCGCTCCAGCAGATTGTGTTCTGGACGATGGGCTCGCTACAGCGCGCGAACTGGGTGGCCAACGGTATCATTGCGGCGGCGCTGCTAATCGCTATTCCGTTCACTATCCGCTATGCGTGGGCGCTGACGGTGTTGCGGCTTGGCGATGCCCGAGCAAAAGCCGTGGGCATCAATGTGGATAGGCTGCGCATTGCGACGCTGATTGTAGCCTCGCTGCTGGCAGCAACCGCAGTGGCCTTCGCCGGCATCATCGGCTTCATCGGACTGGTCGGCCCACACATTGCACGCATGCTGGTCGGTGAAGAACAGCGCTTCTTTGCCCCGGCATCGATGGCGGCGGGCGCGGCGCTGCTTGCGGCAGCTCATGCGGTATCCATCACGGTGGTGCCGGGTGTGGCAGTGCCGATTGGCATCATTACCGCAATCGTCGGTGTCCCATTCTTTGTCGGCTTGGTTTTTCTGCGTAAGAGGACGGTGTGGAACTAATGGGCGTATTTCTCGATGTCAATGACGTAGCTGCAGGCTATGGCAAGCGAAAGGTGCTGCGCGGGGCGTCAATACGCACGCTGAAGCCAGGTACGGTGACGGGTTTGCTCGGGCCAAACGCTGCGGGCAAGTCCACACTGATGACCACGCTGGCGGGGATTCGAAAGCCCATGTCCGGGGAGATTGTTCTGACCCGTGACAATGAACGGGTTATCGGTTCCGAACTGCGCGAAGTCGTCGGCTACGTACCGCAGGATCTACCGGCCAGCGCCTCGCTGACCGCATTCGAATCGGTACTGGTCTCCGGGCGGCGCGCCGGGCGTCTGCGGGTACGTGGCTCAGAGATTGAGCACACGGCGGTAGCTCTCCGAAAGGTTGGCATTGAACACCTTGCCGACAGATTCGTCGGCGAGCTCTCCGGCGGTCAGCGGCAGCTCGTCGCCGTCGCGCAGATGTTTGTCCGCGATCCCGAGATCATGCTTCTCGACGAACCCACCTCCGCCCTCGACCTGCGTCACCAGGTGGAACTCCTAAAACTCGTCCGTGCGGAGGTCGCCTCACGGAGCTCCTTGGCACTCGTCGCAATCCACGATCTGAATCTCGCCGCCCGCTACTGCGATGAGCTTGTCATGCTTCACGACGGCCACGTGGTTGCCCAGGGGAGTCCTGTTGACGTTCTCACTCCGGACCTTTTGGCCCGCGTCTATGGAATTCGAGCCCGCGTACTCGATGACGAGGGCGTGCCCGTGGTGTGTCCTATTGAGGAAGACCAGGTTTCTGAAGCCGCGTAGTGGAGATTTGGCTGGGGCGCGGGGCATTTCGCTAATCGCCCCAGCCAAGTGGTAACATCTTTTCTCGTTGCACTTGTTGTACTTGTGCCACACGCCCCCGTAGCTCAGTGGATAGAGCGCCGGTTTCCGGTACCGAAGGTCGGAGGTTCGACTCCTCTCGGGGGCACGTTCTATCCCTCAAGTGATTAGGTTTTTCCTGGTTGCTTGAGGGATTTTTGTTTTAGCGGCCACCTAGCGGAAACGTTTAGTTACCGTTCTTCCAGCGGAACAGCCTGGCGGAGGAATTCGAGTCGCCCATGACAATTCACCTTGGTGCTACTGGCCAGCAATAATCACAATCAGCGTGCGTGGCCCATGGACACCTTCGACTCGGGCAAGCTCGATGTCCGAGGTTGCAGAAGGCCCCGAAATCATGGTGATGGGAGCGGTGGGATTACTCTCGCGTAGACGGGAAATTGCCTCCGGGATGCCGTAGACAACCGTGGAAGCCGGCACAACGCAGATGTGAATATCCGGCACCAAGGTCAGCGCGCGGCGGCCAGAAGTGGCCGAACCGTCCAGAAAAATGGTGCCGGTCTCGGCGCAGGTAACAGCAGAGCTGGTGACAATCGCGTCGAGCTCGTCCAGCTCTTCGGCGGTGAAACCTGTATCGACGCGAATCTCGGTGGTGGCCTTACCCCCACCAGACTCCAACCCCGCAACCCACTCGCGGTCTAGGCCTTCGGGAATACCAATCAATGAAGCCCCGACATCAGCAATTGCCTTCTTCACAGCTTCATTGATTTCAGTTGCCGAGCTCCCACAGCGGCGTACATCGGCTTTGTAATCGGCGATGCGTTCGTCGGCAAGCGAAATGATCTCCTTGGCCGTCAGGTCGGAGGAGCGTTCGTAATCGCGGGGGATGTTGAAATGTGTACCGGGCTCGCCGGTGACGATGCCTGCGTCAGAGGCCAAGTCACGGCCTTCGAAGGCGATCTTCTGAGCATTGCGGATACGCTCGAGGATTTCGCTTTTGGCAATGTTCGCGGATGCTGAGGAATGGGACATCGCTAGGCCTCCTTGCCGGACGTGTCGGGCTGCTTGTTGTCATCCGACAGTCCATTAATCTTCGTCGGAACCTGATTTGCCGATTCACGGGACAGCTGCGCCGAGAAATCCTCCGAACCCCACAGTGAGCGGAACGGCTTCTTCGGCGGAATCGGAGTATCACGCACATCCGACCACCCGCTGAGGAAAAGTGGCAGGGTGTGAATCTCGCCGTTCTTCAACCCGAGTACGCGGGCGAGGGAGGTCATCTTAGCGCTCATGTCCCACAGCTTCTGATTGCCCATGATGAACCCGAGCGTGGCAAAGAGCTTGCCCTCCACCGGCGGGCGGTGCTCCGTGACCTTACGGTGTCGCAGCTCCAGCAGCGCCGCGGGGATATCAATTCGCACCGGGCAGACCTCAAAGCAAGCTCCACACAGCGAGGATGCATAGGGCAGGGAGGCATTCGGATCATCGTAGGAGTCCATGCCGGTGAGCTGCGGGGACAAAATTGCACCAATCGGACCCGGGTAGACCGAACCGTAAGCGTGCCCGCCCACGTGCTCGTACACCGGGCAGATATTCAGGCATGCCGAGCAGCGAATGCACTTCAGCGCTTCACGCCCAATCGGATCGGCAAGGGTGGCCGAGCGCCCATTGTCCAGCAACACAATGTGGAAATTCTTCGGGCCGTCGCCGTCCGTGGTTCCCGTCCACAGGGAGGTGTAGGGATTCATACGCTCGCCTGTCGACGACCGTGGCAGCAGCTGCAAGAATACTTCCAAGTCCTGGAAAGTGGGAAGCAGCTTCTCAATACCCATCACCGAAATCAGTGTTTCCGGCAGCGTGAGACACATGCGGCCATTGCCCTCTGACTCGACGACGGCCACCGTACCGGTTTCGGCCACACCGAAGTTGGCACCGGAAATCGCGACCTTGGCCTCCATAAACTGCTCGCGCAGGAACTTACGGGATGCCTCGGCCAGATCGGCCGGATTGGCTTTCAAATCCGGGTCGACTCCGGGGATTCCATTGAGGAAGATCTCGCGGATATCCTCGCGATTGCGATGGATAGCAGGAACCAGGATGTGGCTCGGCATGTCGTCGGCAAGCTGAACGATGAGTTCCGCCAGGTCGGTTTCGCGGGCGGTGATGCCGGCGTCGGCAAGCGCTTCGTTCAAGCCGATTTCCTGCGTGGCCATCGACTTAATCTTGACGACCTTTTCTTCGCCGGTCTCTTTCACCAAATCCGTAATGATGCGGTTTGCTTCAGCGGCATCCCGCGCCCAGTGGACGTGACCGCCGGCACTCGTCACTGACTCTTCGAACTGCTCCAACAGTTCTGGCAGACGCGCCATCACATCGCGCTTGATGTGGCTGCCCGCGAGCCGCAGCTGCTCCCAGTCATTCTTCTCCGCTACGACATGCGCGCGCTTCTTACGAATCGAACGCGTGGCATGACCGACATTTTCACGCATGCGAGTGTTCTTGAGTTCCTCGTGCGCCGCGGCCGTGAACCCGCGCGTACCGCGCAGATGCCCGACGTTGTGCGGCGCGCGTGGAGGAAGGGCTGGTATGCCGACGTTAATTGCGACCATTACTGCTCACCTCGCAGGGAAGCTTCTTGACGGTTGTCCACTTCAAACGGGGTCTCCTTGGTGGAGGCCAGAATCTCGGCCATATGGATGGCATGCACGCCAGAGTCCTGGCGACGCAGCGCACCACCGATATTGAGCAAGCAGGAGGCATCGCCAGCGGTCACGAACTCCGCTTCCGTAGCGCGGATATTGGCTGTCTTGTCGGCAACCATTGCAGCGGAAGTCTCCGCATTCTTCACCGAGAAGGTGCCGCCGAAACCGCAGCACTCCGCCGCGCCGGGCAGCTCGCGCAAATCGATTCCATCGACTGCACTGAGTAGCCGCCACGGACGGTCACCCACTTTGAGCACCCGCAAGCTGTGGCAGGTGGAGTGGTAGGTCACTGAGTGGGGGAAGTAAGCACCGACGTCAGTCACACCAGCGACATCGGTGATGAACTCGGAGAGATCCAGCGTCTTGTTCGCGCAGGCCTGTGCCGCATGGGTTTGGGCACGGGTACCGTAGCGGCCCGCGATCATCGGATGCTGGTGGCGAACGGCGCCGGCGCAGGAACCGGACGGGGCGACAACGTAGTCAATCGAGGAATCCGCAAAAGCATCAGCGTAGGTGTCTAGCTGAGGAAGGATTTCCTTCTGGTATCCGGTGTTGACGTGCATTTGTCCGCAGCAGGTTTGCTGTGGCGGAAAGACCACATCACATCCGAGCCGCGTGAGAACTCTGGCTGTCGCACTCACTGCATCCGGAAACATCATGTCCCCGATGCAGGTCGCGAAAAGTGCTACTTTCACGGTCGCTCCAAAATGGGTTGAGGATAAGGCAATAATTTCCTACCTGAATGCTACGCCTAGGCCCGGATTAAATCTGTTCTCAACGCAAATTCGCCTGGATCGTGAAAATGGCTAGTTGCAGTCGGACTCCACGACCTGCAGATGCCCCTCAAATGAATCTTTTGGTGGCTGATGTTTCCACGACTGCGATTGACCTAATAGGATAGGCAATCGTGAATCCTGCTGATCTTGCTGTACTAGTCCGAAAAGTCACCGTCGAGGTTTTGACTTCCCACGATGCCGATGTCTCTATCGTGCCGGAAAACCCGACTGTCGAGCGTCCGCGTAACCCTGAGCACGGCGACTATGCAACCAATATCGCTATGCAGCTGGGCAAGCGTGTCGGTATGGTGCCGCGTGACTTGGCAACTGAAATTGCCACAGCGCTCGGCGCCTCTGAGGGTATCGATGAAGCAACCATCGCAGGCCCGGGCTTTATTAACATCCGCCTGGCCTCCGATGCCCAGGGCAAGATCGTCGAGGACGTCTTGGCAGCGGGGGAGAAGTGGGGTCATGCCGATTTCAACTCCAACCTCGACGTGAACCTGGAGTTTGTCTCCGCAAATCCGACCGGGCCGATTCACCTGGGTGGTACCCGCTGGGCAGCAGTCGGTGACGCTCTTGGTCGTGTCCTGTCCGCCACGGGCGCCAAGGTCACCCGCGAGTACTACTTCAATGACCACGGTCGCCAGATTGACCGCTTCTCCGACTCCCTGGTTGCCGCCGCTCGGAACCAGCCGACCCCGGAGGATGGCTACGGCGGAGAGTACATCCAGGACATTGCTGCTGCTGTGCTGGAGAAGAATCCGCAGGCACTCGAGGGCTCTGAGGAGGAGGTCCAGGAGCACTTCCGCGTCATCGGTGTGGACATGATGTTCGAGCACATCAAGGAGTCTCTGCACGAGTTCGGCACCGATTTCGATGTTTACTTCCACGAAAACTCGCTGTTCGAGTCCGGTCAGGTGGAAGCAGCTGTCAACTCCCTGAAGGAAAACGGCAAACTCTACGAAGCTGACGGCGCGTGGTGGTTGAAGTCCACCGATTACGGTGACGATAAGGACCGCGTGGTCATCAAGTCCGACGGCGATGCAGCCTACATTGCGGGTGACATCGCATACGTTAAGAACAAGTTCGACCGCGGCCACAACCTGTGCATTTACATGCTGGGTGCCGATCACCACGGCTACATCGCACGTCTGCGTGCCGCCGCTGCCGCGCTCGGCTACAACGCAGACGGTGTCGAGGTGCTCATCGGTCAGATGGTCAACTTGCTTCGCGACGGCAAGGCCGTCCGGATGTCCAAGCGCGCGGGCACAGTAGTGACCTTGGACGACCTGGTTGAGGCAATCGGTGTCGATGCTGCTCGCTACTCGCTAATCCGTTCCTCCGTGGACTCCAGCCTGGATATTGACCTGGGGCTGTGGGCTTCGCAGTCCAGCGACAACCCGGTCTACTACGTCCAGTACGGCCACGCTCGTCTGTGCTCAATCGGCCGCCGTGCCGAAGAGGCTGGTGTGACCAGCGAAGATGCCGACTTCTCCCTGCTGGTAGAGGACCGTGAAGGTGAGCTCATCCGCACTATCGGTGAGTTTCCGGCGATCATCAAGTCCGCTGCTGACCTGCGGGAACCACACCGCATTGCCCGTTACGCTGAGCAGCTCGCCGGTGTCTTCCACCGCTTCTACGACACCTGCCAGATTCTGCCTAAGGCCGACGAAGAGGTATCCGAGCTGCACCGTGCTCGTCTCGGCCTGGCTGAGGCTACCCGCCAGACGCTGGCCAATGCTCTGCAGCTGCTCGGTGTTACCGCACCTGAGCGCATGTAGTCGAACGCGCCCGTAAAACTACACCCCGTTGCTCCGCCCGGGTAACGGAGAAAGAGAGCTGTTTCGTGCCTATCGACGGCAATGGTTTCGAGCTGGGTGGCTACACCCGGCCCGATTCCACTCAATTTAATGAACTACCAGCGCATGTCTGGCCAACTACCGCCCGTCGTCGGGGTAATGACGAAGAGAATCCCGGCTCAGTGGAAATTGGCGGAGTGAGCCTGATCGACATTGCCAAAGAATTTGGCACTCCGGTTTTTGTCGTCGATGAGCAGGACTTCCGCTCCCGCTGCCGCTCGATGGCCAAGGCCTTCCGCGGCGCGGAGAATGTCCACTACGCGTCCAAGGCTTTTCTGTCGAAGACCATTGCCCGCTGGGTAATGGAGGAGGGGCTGCATCTCGATGTCGCCTCGGGCAACGAGATGGCTATCGCTCTTGCTGCGGGCTTCCCAGCCAAGGACATGACCTTCCACGGCAATAACAAGTCCACCGCAGAGCTGCGCGATGCTATCTCAGCTGGCGTCGGCAAAATTGTGCTTGACTCCCGTTCGGAGCTGCGTCGCCTGTCCCAGGTGGCGGCTGAAGCAGGCGTGGTGCAGGACGTGCTCGTCCGCGTGAAGCCCGGTGTGGAAGCACACACCCATGAGTTCATCGCTACCGCGCACGAGGATCAGAAGTTCGGCTTTTCCCTCGCGTCCGGTTCAGCGCTGGAAGCTGCCAACCTCGTAGAAGAGGACGACAATCTGCGCCTGATTGGTCTGCACTGTCACATCGGCTCCCAGATTGTCGATTCCGACGGTTTCATTCTCGCGGCCGAGCGCGTGTTCTCGCTGGTGGAAAAGCTCGTCGAACGCCACGGCACTGAAATCTCGAAACACTTCAACACCCTTGACCTCGGTGGCGGTTTCGGTATTGCATACACCGCAGGCGAGCAGCCCCTTGACGTTGCTCCGCTTGCCTACGAGATCCTCACTGCTGTGGACAAGCTTGCGCAGCGTATCGGCATTGAAACTCCGACAGTGGCTGTTGAACCGGGTCGTGCCATCGTTGGCCCGTCCATGGTCACGGTGTACGAAGTGGGCACTTTGAAGGATGTGACCATCGATGAAGGCATGACCCGTCGTTATGTATCGGTCGATGGTGGAATGAGCGACAATATTCGTCCGGCGCTTTACGGCTCGAACTATGATGGTCGCGTCGTTAATCGCGAAGTATCAGGTTCCAGGATTCCCACCCGTGTCGTCGGAAAGCACTGTGAATCGGGAGACATTCTGATTAATGACGCGAACTACCCGGACGACATTGTTGAGGGTGATCTGTTCGCGCTGGCTGCTACTGGGGCATACTGTTACGCAATGGCCAGCCGCTACAACATGCTGACGCGACCACCAGTAGTGTCGGTATGCGATGGTCAAGTGACCCAAATATTAAGACGAGAAACCGTACAAGACTTACTAAGCCTGGAGTGTGAAACGCCACGATGACTGCCGCAACGAATAATCCTGGAAAGGGCGAGGGCCACAAAGTTGGTGTCGCTATTTTAGGTCTTGGCACAGTCGGTACTGAGGTTTACCGCCTGCTCAACGAGAAGGCTGAGGACTTCGAGCGCCGCATCGGCGGCCCGGTCGAGGTCGTTGGTATTGCTGTGAGCGACAAGACCAAGCCGCGTCCGAATGTGGATCAGGATCTTCTTACCGACGATGCTTTTTCGCTGGTCCAGCGCGATGGCGTTGACCTGGTAGTCGAGGTCATCGGTGGCATTGATTACCCACGTCGCGTTGTGCTGGAGGCACTGCGTGCGGGCAAGTCGGTCGTGACGGCCAATAAGGCACTTGTCGCAGCTCACGGCGAGGAGCTCTCTGAGGCTGCCGATTCCTCAGGCGTCGACCTTTTCTTTGAGGCTGCTGTGGCTGCAGCTATTCCGGTCGTCGGGCCGCTGCGCCGTTCGCTGGCCGGTGACACTGTCAATACGGTCATGGGCATTGTCAACGGCACCACTAACTTCATCCTTGATGCGATGGACTCCACCGGTGCGGACTACGACGAGATGCTGGCAGAGGCCACCCGCCTGGGTTATGCCGAGGCCGACCCGACTGCAGACGTCGAGGGCCACGATGCCGCTTCCAAGGCAGCTATTCTGGCCAGCCTGGCATTCCACACCCGCGTGACTGCTGATGACGTTCACTGCGAGGGCATTACCGAGATCACCGCTGATGACATCGCAGCCGCCAAGAGCGCAGACTGCACCATTAAGCTGCTGGCTACCTGTGAGCGGGTCACGGACGAGAATGGCAAGGAGTCCATTTCCGCCCGCGTGTACCCAGCGCTGATTCCACGTCGTCACCCGCTGGCAACTGTGCGTGAGTCTTTCAACGCTGTATTCATTGAGGCCGAGGCCGCTGGTCGCCTGATGTTCTACGGCAACGGCGCCGGTGGTAACCCGACAGCCTCCGCAGTGCTCGGTGACCTTGTTGCCGCCGCTCGCAACATTGTCCACGGTGGTCGCGCACCGGGGGATTCCACCTACGCTAACCTGCCGATTCTCGACTTCGGTGACGTTCGCACCCGCTACCACATCGACCTGCACGTCGACGATCGAGTCGGAGTACTTGCCGATGTCGCTCGCACCTTCTCTGATCACAACATCTCCCTGCGCACCGTCCGCCAGGAAGAGGGCGCCAACGGTGCTCGCCTGGTCATCGTGACTCACAAGGCGCTGGAGAAGGATTTGGAAGCAACGGTCGACGAATTGCGCGCCAACGACGCGGTTCTGGCCGTCAACAACGTCATTCGTATCGAAGGAATGGATATCTAAATGGCACAGGAGCTTTTCCCGGGGCAGAAGGTCACTGTCACGGTTGCAGGTTCGTCAGCGAACTTGGGCCCGGGCTTCGACACCCTGGGGTTGGCCGTCGCGCTCTACGACATTGTCGAGGTCGAGGTCATCGAATCGGGTGTCGTCGTTGAGATTCACGGTGAGGGCGAAGTCGACCTGCCGCGCAACGAGTCTAATCTGGTAGTGCGCGCGATTCGCGCGGGCCTTCGCGCCGCAGGTGTCGAGGCACCGGGGCTGAAGGTTATTTGCCATAACACCATTCCGCAGTCGCGCGGCCTGGGCTCTTCCGCAGCAGCCGCCGTCGCTGGTGTCGCTGCAGCTAACGGTCTGGCCGGCTTCCCGCTTACCGACGACCAGGTAATCCAGGAATCCTCGGTCTTCGAGGGCCACCCGGATAACGCTGGCGCATCCGTCCTCGGCGGAGCAGTGGTCAGCTGGACTGACAAGCCTGTCGATGGTCGCACCGCACCTCAGTACCGAGCAGTGAGCATTCCGGTGCATAAATCCATTCAGGCGACTGCACTCGTACCGGCATTTCACGCCTCCACGAATGCGGTCCGTCAGGTGCTGCCGAGCGATGTTTCGCATGTCGACGCTCGTTTCAATGTCTCCCGTACTGCGGTTATGACCGCAGCGCTGCAGTCCCACCCGGAACTGCTGTGGGAGGGAACGCGAGATCGCCTGCACCAGCCGTACCGCTCCGACGTGCTGCCGGTGACCGCAGAGTGGGTCAACCGCCTGCGCAACCGTGGCTACGCGGCATTCCTCTCGGGCGCTGGCCCGACCTGTATGGTTCTGGGAACTACTGCAGTGGATGAGAAGATCTTGGACGATGCCCGCGAGGCTGGCATCAAGGTCATGGAGCTGGGAATCGGCGAGCCGGTTAAGGTCGTGGTCGACGGCTAAGCCGTTACTGCGGACAGCTGCCGAGCCGGTGGCTTAGCCTACCACCTACTTTTCGCCCGGCCCTTTCAGTTTCACGATGCTGTACTGGCCTGCGCTCAAGTGCGAGCGCAGGTCTTTCTTGTCGAACTTGCCCACTGAGGTCTTATCGATTGAGTCCACGAAGGCCCAGTATTCCGGCAGCATCCACTTCGGCAGCTTTGGCCGCAGCTCATCGCGGAGCATTTCCGCGGTCTCTTTGCTCGGTTCAACTTCCGGCATCAGCACCGTAATTGCCAGCGGGCGCTCACCCCACTTTTTATCTGGCATGCCGATAATCGCGCACTCGAGTACCTGTGGGCTTTCCATTACGAAGTTCTCCAGCTGGGCAGAGTAGATCCACTCGCCACCAGAGCGAATGACATCGCGAGCACGGTCATGAATAGTCAGGTAGCCGTCGTGAGTAATCGAGCCGACATCGCCAGTGCGTAGCCAGCCGTCCTCGGTGAACTGTTCGCTAGCCTCGTCGACCTCCGCACCGCGGAAGAAGTGAGCGGTGCCTCCAGCTTGAGCCTCCGGAGAGCTGTAGTAGCCTCCGGTGACCGTGTTGCCGCGCACCTGCAGCTCCCCCTGGTTGCGGTCATGCAGGTCGAGCACGCGGTCGTTGTCATCAACAATGCGGAACTGCATGATGTCCGGGAAACGCCCTTGGCTGACACGGTAGCGTTCGCGGGCCTCACCGGAGGCTCCGTACGGAGGGCGTGCCACGGTACCGATAGGCGAAGTCTCGGTCATGCCCCAGAAGTGGATGACGTCGACACCGTAACGCTCTTCCCATAGTCGAATCAGCGCAGGTGGAACAGGGGACCCGCCCGAGAAAATCTCCTGCAGACTCATGCGCTTCGGAGGATTGCTGAGGTAGTGCGCCATGAGGTTAATCCACAGCGTCGGCACACCCTGAGCTACGCGTGGCATTGAGGATTCGATGATTTCTGCCAGACGTGGCGCGGAGAGGTCCGCGCCGGGGAAAATCAGCGATGCCCCGCACATGAAGGAGGCCAGCGGCACGCCCCAGGACAGGACGTGATAAATGGGCACACAGCACAGCCACGGGTTTCCGTGCGAAATTGAAAAGGAGTCAGTGGTGCGCATATTCAGGCTGTGCAAGTACAGCGAGCGGTGGCTGTAGACGACACCTTTAGGTGCGCCCTCGGTACCCGTCGAGTAGCACATGGCTGCGCCGGAGTTTTCGTCGAGCTCAGGCCAGTCGAAGCGGCTAGGGCGTCCGTCGATGAGTGATTCGTAGGAGTACCACGGGATGCCATCTGGCAGGTGCTCGGCCACGTCGGACAGATCTCCGATACCGATAATGATGACAGCGCGGACGCACGGGCAGTGCGGAAGAACTTCGGCGAGCAGTTCAATCTCGGTCTGGTCCGCGATAATGACCTGGTCATCGGCGTGATTGATAATGTGCACAATCTGATCCGGCATGAGCTGCTTGTTCAGCGGCTGGAATACTGCGCCCATAGAGGCAACGCCGAGGAAGACCTCGAAGTGTTCTGCGCAGTTGTACATCAGGGTAGCGATGCGTTGGTCGCCGTCGATACCGAGCTCATCTCGAAGTGCATGTGCCAGCGCACTTGCGCGCGCGGCGAGGGCGGCAAAAGTGGTGGTCTCGGGTCCGTCACTGTTCCAGGAGGTCACCGGAGTCCGACCGTGAATGGTGCGACCGTATTCCACAATCTGAGCGATATTGAGAGGAATATGAGGCATCGTACTGCGCATAAGCTCTACAGTACCGACTCGCAGCCGCGCGACCTAGCGAAACGCAGGTGAGAACTAGTGTTGCTACCTGACTATTTGGTGACTATCCTTGGGCAATAGGTCGTTTTCAATACGCGGTTAGATACGTACTTCTTCATGTACTCCGCATGCCGTTGACCTTCGCTGTTGCTCACACAACGCGATGGCGCAACGTGACATTGAAAACACATAAATCAGTAGTGCGACTACATAGTCTTGCGGTGCTGTGGACCTAAAATTTCCTAACTATCTTCGACCTGGACGCTCGGGTTTGAGATGCGGAAATAATGTAGGCAAGATGCCTCGGTTTAGTTTCAACGTCGAGGCCTTTTGCCTGGCTTTTTCGATAATTTCCCGCCAGCTGCGGATATTTTTCCGCCCGTGGTAAAGGTTCGACGACGGAGCACACGCGGTGGCGGGCAGTAAGAACGAAAAAGTGTCAATGACATAGCCCCTGTAGAGAGTGACTGCAGGGAAGGTCGATGAAAGGACATCCGTGACCGATACGGACACCACTGCCACGGCAGGCGGCCCAGAGAATCTTGCGGCCCTCCGAATGGCAGAACTGCGTGAAATCGCTTCCAGCAAGGGCATTCGCGGCATCTCCGCCATGCGCAAGCATGAGCTGATTGAGGCCATCAAGAATGGTGCCCCGGCTGCTGGTTCCGCGCCTGCTCGGAAATCCCGCGCGAAGAAGGCTGCGGCTGGGGCTGCGGATACCGGTTCCAAGGTGAAGGATGCCAAGGAATCGCCGTCGGAAAGCGCGGACAGGGATTCCAGCAAGAGCGCCGACAAGAGCGACAAGGGCAACGACAAGCGTGACGACGCCAACGCGGATGGTCGCGAGGAGATGTCCCGCTCTCAGCAGCGTCGAAATCGTCGTAACCGTGCTCGTCAGCGCGACCAGGAGAATCAGGACGATCGCAGTAACGATAGCCGCGACGATTCCGATAACGGCAACGACCGCGGTGAGCGTAACGACAATCGTAATGATCGCGGTGATCGCGGTGATCGTAAGGACAACCGCAATGATCGTAATGATCGTAATGAACGCGGTGATCGCAACGACCGCAATAACCGCAACGATCGCAACAACCACGATCGAGACAACGACGATGACGGTCGTGGCAACCGCAACAACCGTCGTGGCCGCAACAACAATCGAAATAACGATCGCAACAACCATGACGATGAAGGTCGTGGCAACCGTAACCGCCGCAACCGTCGCAATCGCCGCGACCGTCGCGGACGCGATAACAACGGTGGGGGACACGGTGGTCAGGACGAGATCCGTGAGGATGACGTTCTTCAGCCGGTGGCTGGCATCGTCGATGTGCTAGATAACAAGACCGCATTCGTGCGCACGTCCGGCTACCTGCCGGGCTCTAACGATGTGCTGGTGTCCGCGCAAATGGTTCGTAAGTACGGCCTGCGCAAGGGCGATGCCGTCACGGGGCAGGTCCGCATGCCGCGCGAGAATGGCTCAGGCCAGGTCACTCATGGCAACGGCCGTAATCGTCGCAAGTACAACCCGCTGGTCAAGGTCGAAACCATAAACGGCCTCGATCTGGAGCAGGCAAAGCAGCGCCCGAACTTCGCTAAGCTCACTCCGCTGTACCCGAACCGTCGTCTGCGTCTGGAGACCGAGCAGAAGATCCTCACCACTCGCGTCATCGACCTGATTATGCCGATTGGTAAGGGGCAGCGTGCGCTCATCGTTTCGCCGCCAAAGGCTGGTAAGACCACGATCCTGCAGAACATCGCGAACGCTATCGCGACGAACAATCCCGAGTGCTACATGATGGTCGTGCTTGTCGACGAGCGCCCGGAGGAAGTCACCGACATGCAGCGTAGTGTCCGTGGCGAGGTCATTGCCTCCACCTTCGATCGCCCGCCGTCAGATCACACAGCAGTGGCCGAGTTGGCTATCGAGCGCGCAAAGCGTCTGGTGGAACAGGGGCAGGACGTCGTCGTACTGCTGGACTCCATTACCCGCCTTGGACGTGCGTACAACAACTCTTCGCCGGCATCGGGACGAATCCTCTCCGGTGGTGTGGACTCCAACGCTCTGTACCCACCGAAGCGCTTCTTGGGTGCTGCTCGAAACATCGAAGAAGGTGGCAGCCTCACCATCATCGCCACCGCGATGGTAGAGACCGGTTCCGCAGGTGACACCGTTATCTTCGAGGAGTTCAAGGGCACCGGTAACGCTGAGCTGAAGCTCGACCGTAAAATCTCCGAGCGCCGCGTGTTCCCGGCAGTGGATGTCAACCCGTCGGGTACTCGTAAGGATGAGCTGCTGCTGAGTACGGAGGAGGCTCGCGTGATGCACAAGCTGCGCCGCATCCTCTCCGCGCTGGAATTGCAGGCAGCTATCGACCTGCTGATTAAGCAGCTGAAGAAGACCCGTAACAACAAGGAATTCCTGATGCAGGTGGCTTCTTCTGCGCCAATGGCCGCCGACGTTGATGTGGATGACATGCTTTAGCTGGGGTTAGCCACAAGGGGCGGTGCCACAGTGCCAGCGGTGCGACAGCGCCACCCCGTCCGAAACCACAGCACCAACCAGCATTTCACCCATCACAATCTGAAGGAATATTCAATGGCTAATCAGGTTTCCGCAGTTGACGACATCCTCTCCGAGTATCACGGGCTCGAGGCTCAGCTGGCTGACCCCGAACTGCACAACGACCCGAAGGCTGCCCGTAAGGTCGGCAAGCGCTTCAATGAGTTGCAGCCGGTCATTCAGACTCACAAGAAGCTGACTGAAGTCCAGGATGACCTGGAGGCAGCGCGCGAGATGGCTTACGAGGACTCCGAGTTTGCAGCTGAGGCTGAGCGTCTCGCTGCCGAGGCAGAGGAGCTCGAGGAGAAGCTCGCTGACCTGCTGGCTCCGCGCGATCCGCACGACAGCGATGACATCGTGATGGAGCTCAAGTCCGGTGCCGGCGGTGAGGAGGCAGCGCTCTTCGCAGGTGAGCTCGCACGCATGTACCAGCGCTACGCTGAAAAGCACGGCTTCACCACCGAAATCCTCGGCCTGTCCGAGTCCGATCTCGGCGGTGTAAAGGACATGACCATGTCCATCCGTGCCAAGACTCCGTCCCGCGACGGCGCGTGGAGCGTGTTCAAGTTCGAAGGTGGCGTTCACCGCGTGCAGCGCGTGCCGGTCACCGAATCGCAGGGCCGTATCCAGACCTCCGCCGCTGGTGTGCTGGTCTACCCGGAGCCCGACGAGGTCGAGGACATTCAGATTGATGAGAAGGATCTGCGTGTCGACGTCTACCGCTCCTCCGGTAAGGGTGGTCAGGGTGTTAACACCACTGACTCCGCCGTTCGCCTCACTCACCTGCCGACCGGTCTCGTCGTTACCTGTCAGAAGGAACGCTCTCAGATTCAGAACAAGGCCCGCGCTATGCAGGTCCTTGCTGCTCGACTGCAGCAGATGAAGGAGGAGGAGATCGCCGAGGCCGCCTCTGACCAGCGTAAGTCTCAGGTGCGCAACATGGATCGCTCCGAGCGCATCCGCACTTATAACTTCCCGGAGAACCGCGTTTCCGATCATCGCATCGGTTACAAGGCTCATAACCTGGACTCGGTGCTGGGCGGCGACATGGATGACCTGCTCAAGGCCCTCCACGACGCGGAGCGCGCTGAGCGTCTTGAAGCCGAGTAGTCCCACGCCCGCAGAAAATAGCTCGCCGACGTTACCGGATTCCGTCCGTACTCTCGGCGAGCTGTTTCGCTATGCGCGTCGCACGCTTAACGACGCGGCGCTGGCTTCTCCGGATGCCGACGCACGGGCGCTATTTGCAGCCGCAGTCAATGCGGGACCGGCAGACATTATCTTCCGCGGAGACGAACCGTACACCGATGAGGCCGGTCGCAAGCATTTGGCAGAGATGCTGGCCCGCAGAGTGGCTCGTGAGCCACTGCAGCACATCATCGGTACAGCGCCGATGATGAGCCTGGAACTACAGGTTGGGCTCGGTGTTTTTGTGCCCCGGCCAGAGACGGAACTGCTTGCGCAGTGGGCAATCGATCGAGCCCGTGAACTGGTCGCAAGTGGCGTCGTCAAGCCGAAAATCGTTGACCTGTGTACCGGATCTGGGGCGCTGGCGTTGGCGATTGCCGACGCCGTACCCGAAGCGGACGTGGTGGCTGTAGAGCTCTCTGAGCGGGCACGGGCGTGGGCTGCGAAGAACATCGAGACGTATGGCAATGGGCGTGTGCACCTAGTTTCTGGCGATGTCACGGATGTTCAGCTGATTGATGATGGCGGTGAGCTCGCAGATTGGGTAGGCGAGACCGACATTGTTGTGTCCAACCCTCCATATGTGCCCGAAGACACGGAGGTTGACCCCGAGGTGAGAGCTGATCCGCACTCTGCGGTCTTTGGCGGCGACGATGGGCTAGATGTCATTCGACCTATGATTAACCTAGTGGATGCGCTGGTGCGGCCGGGTGGAGTCATCGGCATTGAGCACGATGACTCTTCGGGCAGTGACGTCAGTTCACTGCTGAAGGAAACCTGGGATTACGCTGATGTAGAGGTCCGCCGTGACTTTGCAGGCCGTGATCGTTTTACGGTGGGACGCAAGAATTGATCTTAAAAGCAAACTTTGAAGCAGGAGCAAAAATCTGATGAGCAGGATTATGGACTGCAGCACAGATGAAAACCGCGAACGCGCAATTGCAGCAGCAGTAGATGCTGTGAAGGCAGGACGGCTGGTCGTAATGCCTACCGATACCGTCTACGGCCTTGGCTGCGATGCCTTTGATAACCAGGCCGTTGCCTCCTTGCTGCGTGCTAAACACCGCGGCCCAGATATGCCGGTGCCGGTGCTGGTGGGTTCCTGGAGCACGATTGAGGGGCTCGTCCGCGAATACTCACCAGCTGCTCGCACGCTGGTGGAGGCTTTCTGGCCGGGTGGCCTTTCGCTGGTTGTGAACCAGGCGCCGAGCTTGCCGTGGAACCTTGGTGATACCGCGGGTACGGTCATGCTGCGCATGCCGCTGCACCCAATCGCCATCGAGATTCTGCGCCGAACCGGTCCGATGGCGGTATCCAGCGCGAACATCTCCGGCCAGGCACCGGCCACCAATGCCGTGCGTGCCAAGCAGATGCTCGGTGGGGAAGCGGCTGTCTACGTCGACGGCGGCGAAGCCACGATTGGGACCCCATCGACGATTGTCGATATCTCGACTCCGGTGCCGAGGATTCTGCGCGAAGGCGCTGTGTCGGCTGCGGCGGTTGCCGAGGTTTTGAGTACGACACCCGAGCGACTGCTGGGGCAGTAATCTTGGCTACCTAAAGTCTTTCCTGTTTAGTATCTGCAGCGATTGTGTGGGTGAGTAGTACCTAGTGGCGGACATGAGCTTATTGGCAGCCCAGTCGGGTGGGGCAGGTGTGCCCATCCGAGAGCTCGCCATGCTCGTTTTAGTTTCCGCTGCTGTCAGTTATTTGCTCACTGGAGTAGTGCGTTATGTGCTGGTTCGCTCGGGCTGGTTGGATGCGCCCCGCACGCGCGATGTCCACGATATTCCGAAGCCCAGGCTCGGAGGCGTGGCGATGTACTCCGGGGTGGTCGCAGCTATCGCCCTTGCCTCGGTGATGCCGGCTCTCACCCGTGGTTTTCCGCCCATGACTCCAGATATGAGGGCAGTTGTGGCGGCTGCGTCGCTATTGCTGATTGTCGGTATTTGGGATGATCTCTTTGACCTAGATGCCATCACTAAACTTATAGGGCAGGTTGCGGCGGCACTTTTGATGTCATTTATGGGTGTCAACTGGTATTTGCTCTATATCCCATTTAGTGGTGGTGCCACGCTTATTCTCGACCCAATCATGTCCACAGTCTTGACTGTTCTCTTTACTGTGGCGCTGATTAACGCCTTCAACTTTGTAGACGGCATCGATGGTCTCGCGGCGGGACTCGGTATGATTGCCGCGGCGGCAATCCTTGTCTATTCGATGGTCATGCTCCACGACCAAGGCGGCACCGTCTCTGCCTATCCACCCGCGATGATTTCCGCGTGTCTCCTTGGCGCTTGCCTGGGCTTCTTGCCGCACAACTTCGAGCCGGCACGCATTTTTATGGGTGATTCCGGCGCCATGATGATTGGCCTGCTTCTCGCAGCGGCATCGGTGTCGGCGTCGGGACGCATCGCGCCCTCCATGTACGGCACTGCCGACGTCATCGCCCTGATCTCACCGATTGTGGTCGTCATCGCCGCAATTAGTGTGCCAATGCTCGACTTGCTGCTGGCTGTTGTTCGCCGCGTTAGCCAGGGCAAGTCACCCTTCTCGCCGGACAAAATGCATATTCACCACCGCCTACTGTCGATGGGACACAGTCATCGCCGCGTGGTATTGGTGCTCTACCTATGGGTGTCGGTCGTCGCGTACGCCGCCGTTGCCACCACCATTTTCCCCTTCGAATTCGTTGCTCTCACCTTTGGGTTCCTGCTCATTGTTGCGGTTATCTTCACCCTCCGCCGTCGCAATGCGCTTGCCGACGACCGTTCAAGCGGAGCGCGTCCAAGACGGGGAAGTGGGGGCCGGCAGGTTATGGGACGTCGACGTGGACGCAGAAGGTACAATCTTCGACTGTGACTGAAAAAACAACTCCGGAGCCCGAGTCTAAATACGACGATTCGCGGCGACCGCTGCTGGCTGCTGCTCGCTCGGGCGCAATTGCGCTCGCTGTGATTACCGTGCTTTCGCTGCTGGTCTGGGGTGGAAAAAACGGTATGCCCGGCGTGTGGGGCGTACTCCTTGGCGCGGGCATTAGCGGAACCTTCGTATTGCTTACCGTTCTAGGCATCCTCTTTACTGCTCGAACTTCCCCGTCTGTCACGCTCGCTGTTGTGCTGGGGGGCTGGCTGTTGAAGATTGTGGTGCTAATTGGCGTCTTGGTCGTTATTAGAAATCTTGAGTTTTATGACAACATGACTTTCTTCGTCACTGTTGTACTTACGCTGATGGTGACGCTTGGCGCAGAAGTGTGGGGAATGTCGCAATCTAACCTCACTTATGTGCAACCAATGAAGGACGAATAGCTCGTTAATAACTTGTTGACCTGCTGAGAGGCTGTAATGCGCTTCTAAAACCGCAGGTAATAAGCAGATTGCCGAGTTTGTGCAGAAGATGCCACAAATAGAGGCCGAAACCCACAGAGGGTGTCGGCCTCTTTGTTGGTTTCGGGGTCGGAAACACGGGGGTGTACCGGGTGGGGAAAATGAGTCAGAACTGTTATCCTGAGTTTCGGGTAAGACGGCCTGTATCGAAATAACTATCATTTCCACAGGTACGGTCCCCGTGAGCGCCGTGCTGATGAGCGAATGGAATCCGCGGCGCGACACGTTAAATGACGTCCTTCGCACCGCTTGACAATAGTTCTAGCGGCCCAATCACGGGAGAGAACGCTGAGCGTTACAACACTTGCCGAGATGCGGGGTGAGTTTCACTCACCCAACTTGCAGGAGGAGTATTTCCCGGGTGAACAATTTGGCGACTTCATCTTAGGTGGCAGTGGCGACTGGTACGCCATGGATCGTCTGATGATTGTTCGTCTTTTGATGGCCGTGATCGTCGCCGTGTTCTTCGTCGTCGCAATGCGTCGTCCGAAGCTCGTGCCGACTGGTCTGCAGAACGTTGCGGAGTTGATGCTGGACTTCGTCCGCATCCACATCGCGGAGGAGATTCTGGGTAAGAAGGAGGGGCGTCGTTTCCTTCCGGTTCTGGCCACCATCTTCTTCCTTGTTATCTCGATGAATATTGCGGCTATTATTCCTGGCCTCAATATTTCGCCGAACGCCCGAATCGGTATGCCACTGGTTCTGGCCCTGTTCGCATACGTTGCCTTCATTTACGCAGGCTCGAAGAAGATGGGCTTCTTCAAGTTTGTGAAGTCGGCAGTTGTTATTCCGAACTTGCCACCGGTACTCCACCTCATCGTGGTGCCGATCGAGATTTTCTCCAACTTCGTTCTCCGCCCAGTTACGCTGACCATCCGTCTGATGGCCAACATGCTGGCGGGCCACATGGTTCTAGTCCTGCTTTTCGGTGCCACGAACTTCTTCTTCTGGCAGCTGAATGGTTGGACCGCCCTGTCCGGGTTGACCCTTGTCGCTGCGGTAGCATTCACGCTGTTCGAGATGCTGGTGATTTTCCTGCAGGCATACATCTTTGCCCTGCTGAGCGCCGTCTACATCGAACTGTCGCTGCACGCAGACGAGCACTAACCCATAACTAATGAGGCCGCACATTCGGCAACAAGGCCTCGCCAATTTAATAGCAAGACCCACTTGACCCACAAAGCCCCGGGCCTACTTAGAACAATCTTTAATCCGGGGCCATCCTTTAAGAAAGGGAACGGTTCATAATGAACGACGTCATCCTCTCCGCCCAGGACGCTGTCCAGGCTGTCGACACCAACGCTGGCCTGAAGACCATCGGTTACGGTCTGTCCACCCTGGGCCCGGGCCTCGGTATCGGTATCGTCGCCGGCAAGACCGTTGAGGGTATGGCACGCCAGCCTGAGATGGCCGGCCAGCTGCGTACCACCATGTTCCTGGGTATCGCCTTCACTGAGGCTCTCGCCCTGATCGGCCTGGTCGCAGGCTTCGTTTTCTAAGTCCGGACCTTCAAGCGGAGAACACGTAAACCATGACAGATTTCACCTTTTTGCTAGCGGCGGGTGACCTCCCGATGGGAGAGTCCGTTGACCCGTTGCTGCCAAAGACCTATGACATCGTCTGGTCCGTTGTCCCGCTGGTAGTTATCCTGGTTCTCTTCTGGAAGCTCGTTCTTCCGAAGTTCCAGGAGGTCCTGACCGAGCGGGAGGACCGGATTGAGGGCGGCATTGAGCGCGCTGAGGCTGCACAGGCCGAGGCGAAGGCCGCTCTGGAAAAGTACAACAGTCAGCTCGCAGAGGCCCGTACTGAAGCAGCAAAGATTCGCGACGAAGCCCGTGCACAGGGCCAGCGCATCATTGCAGACGCTACGACCAAGGCCAATGACGAGAGCGCACGAATCATCGAGTCCGGTGAAAAGCAGCTCGCTGCCCAGCGTGAGCAGGTAGTCGCAGAGCTGCGCAAGGAAATGGGCCAGAACTCCATCAATCTGGCTGAGCGCCTTCTGGGCGAGCAGCTCTCCGACGACGTTCGTAACTCGTCGACGATTGATAACTTCTTGTCCAACCTTGACACCGTGGCCCCGGCCGGAAAGTAGGCGACATGCACGCAGCAAGCCGCGAATCCCTGGCAGCCCTTAGCCAGCGACTGGACGCCGCTATCGGTGGCGACAATGTTGCTGTTACTCAGGCTGCTCAGACTGGTTCCGAGCTTTTCGACATCGTCGAGGTCCTGGACTCCGACCGCGGCCTGCGTGTCGCTGTCGCCGACACCTCGGCGACTGCGGAACAGCGTTCCGGCCTTGTCCGGAGCCTGTTCGCGGGCAAGGTATCTGAGACGACTCTTAACCTCGTCGTGGATGCTGCCGCGCAGGTATGGTCCACCCCGCGTGAACTGCGTGAGGGTTTGGTAGAGCTGGGCCGTCGCGCCCTCCTTCGCTCTGCCGAAGGCCAGGGACAGCTTGAGACTGTTGAGTCTGAGCTGTTCCAACTGGGACACATCCTGGCTGAGCAGTCGCAGCTTGAACAGCTGCTGGCCGACAAGGCCGCAACCCCCGAAGCCAAGCGTGGGCTCCTCGCCTCTGTGCTGTACGGCAAGGTCACTTCCGTGACCGAGACCCTGGCACTGCAGGCTGTTGGTCGCCCATCCAAGCGCCCCGCGGACGACATTGACTCCCTGTCCCGGCTAGCCGCCGGCCTGCGGAACCACGTCGTCGCTCGCGTGACCAGTGCCACGGCCGTCTCTGACGAGCAAGAGCGAGCACTGGCGGACAAGCTCGGCCGAGTCTACGGCAAGGCGATGTCCATCCACACCGTGATCGATAAGTCGATTCTCGGTGGACTGGTCATCCGGGTTGGCGACGAGGTCATCGACGGTAGCCTTTCAACAAAGCTTGAGAAGCTGCGCGTCGGCCTCGGCTGACGGATGGTTTAGACGATTAATCACTGGAAGAATATTACCGAGAGCAGGAAGAACATGGCGGAGCTGACGATCTCCTCCGACGAGATCCGTAGCGCGATTGCGAACTACACCTCGAGCTACTCCCCGGAGGCCTCCCGCGAGGAGGTTGGCGTTGTTATCAGTGCAGCTGATGGTATCGCCCAGGTTTCGGGAATGCCGTCGGTCATGACGAATGAGCTTCTGGAGTTCCCGGGCGGCGTTATTGGCGTCGCTCAGAACCTCGACACTGACAAGGTCGGCGTTGTGGTGCTGGGTAACTTCGAGTCGCTTAAAGAGGGTGACGAGGTAAAGCGGACGGGTGACGTCCTTTCGATTCCGGTCGGGGACAAGTTCCTCGGTCGCGTAATTAACCCCCTGGGCCAGCCGATTGACGGCCTGGGCGACATTGAGGCTGAAGAGGACCGCGTCCTCGAGCTGCAGGCACCGACCGTGCTGCAGCGTCAGCCGGTTGAAGAGCCGATGGCTACTGGTATTAAGGCCATCGACGCAATGACCCCAATTGGTCGTGGTCAGCGTCAGCTGATCATTGGTGACCGTAAGACCGGTAAGACCGCGGTCTGCCTGGACACCATTTTGAACCAGAAGGCTAACTGGGAGTCCGGTGACCCGAGCAAGCAGGTGCGATGCATCTACGTTGCTATCGGTCAGAAGGGCTCCACTATTGCTGGTGTGCGTCAGACCCTCGAGGAGCAGGGCGCACTCGAGTACACCACCATCGTTGCTGCCCCGGCGTCGGATGCCGCAGGCTTCAAGTGGCTTGCACCATTCGCAGGCGCCGCACTGGGTCAGCACTGGATGTACCAGGGCAAGCACGTCCTGGTCATCTACGATGATTTGACTAAGCAGGCAGAGGCCTACCGTGCCATCTCGCTGCTGCTGCGTCGCCCGCCGGGACGCGAAGCTTACCCGGGTGACGTCTTCTACCTCCACTCCCGTCTGCTGGAGCGTGCTGCGAAGCTCTCCGACGACATGGGTGCAGGCTCGCTGACCGCACTGCCGATCATCGAGACCAAGGCAAACGACGTGTCGGCCTTCATTCCGACCAACGTCATTTCCATTACCGACGGCCAGGTCTTCCTCGAGTCCGACCTGTTCAACCAGGGTGTCCGCCCGGCTATTAACGTCGGTGTGTCGGTTTCCCGTGTTGGTGGTGCCGCACAGACCAAGGGCATGAAGAAGGTTTCCGGTAACCTGCGTCTGGACCTCGCGTCCTACCGCGACCTGGAAGCATTCGCAATGTTCGCTTCCGACCTGGACGATGCCTCCAAGCGTCAGCTGGAGCGCGGTCAGCGTCTGGTTGAGCTGCTGAAGCAGAAGGAAAACCACCCGCAGCCGGTCGAGTACCAGATGACCTCCATCTACCTCGCTGGTGAGGGCGAATTCGACGATGTCCCGGTTGAGGATGTCCGTCGCTTCGAGGCCGAGCTGCTTGAGCACCTGCAGGACACTCAGCCTGCAGTCTTCGAGCAGATTGACGGCGGCGTTGCCTTCTCTGACGAGTCCAAGGCGGCTCTGAAGTCCGCTACCGCTAACTTCAAGAAGTCCTTCCAGACTTCTGAGGGCGCACCGCTGGCTTCCGAGGCCCCGGTCGAGGCACTCGACGAGGACGAGCTCAAGAAGCAGCAGATTACGGTCTCCCGCAAGACTGCCCAGAACTAGGCAGGTTGAGCTATTCAATGACCGTTTTCGCAATTGAAGGGAGGGAATAGGACATGGCGAATCTTCGTGAACTTCGAGCCCGAATCAAGTCGGTGAACTCGACCAAGAAGATCACCAAGGCCCAGGAGCTTATCGCAACCTCGCGCATCACCAAGGCGCAGCGTCGCGTGGCAGACTCCCAGCCGTACGCCGACGAAATCGAGAAGGTCATCGGACGTCTCGCATCGGCTTCGTCGTTGGATCACCCGATGCTCGTAGAGCGTGAGGGTAACCAGCGTGTTGCAGTCCTGGTTGTCACCAGTGACCGCGGCATGTGTGGCGGCTACAACCACAACGTCCTGAAGAAAGCTGCAGAGCTGCGTACCGCTCTGGAAGAGCAAGGGCATGAGGTCGTTCTCTACGTGACTGGCCGTAAGGGCACCGACTACTACGACTTCCGTGGTGTCGAGCTGGCCGGTACGTGGGAGGGCTTCTCCCAGGATCCGGACTACGCCGCAACCCACGACGTGCGTCGTCACCTCATTGATGGTTTCAACGCTACGGCCGAGGGCACTGCCAAGTACCGCGAAGGCCTGCGTGGCACCAACGGCGAGGCCGTTCAGGGCTTTGACCAGGTCCACGTTGTCTACACGGAATTCGTGTCCATGCTTTCTCAGATTCCGCGTGCACACCAGATGCTCCCGATTGAGCCTGTGTACGAGGATGTCGAGATTGCTCAGGGCGAGGACATGCTGTCCGATGGATCAGATGACCTCAAGCCGGACTATGAATTCGAGCCTGATGCAGACACCCTGTTGGCAGAGCTTCTGCCGCAGTACGTGTCCCGCACCCTGTTCGCAGTGATGCTCGAGGCCGCTGCCTCTGAGTCCGCTGCCCGTCGTAACGCTATGAAGTCTGCGACGGACAACGCTACCGAGCTGGTCAAGGACCTCTCGCGTGTTGCTAACCAGGCACGTCAGGCACAGATTACCCAGGAAATCACAGAAATCGTCGGTGGCGCCGGTGCGCTCGACGACAGCGGAGAAAGTGACTAGATATGAGCACAGCTCTAAGTGAGCAGAACACCACCACGGCTGTGGGCCGTGTTGTGCGTGTCATCGGTGCCGTCGTCGACGTGGAGTTCCCGCGTAACGAACTGCCGGCACTTTACAACGCGCTGACCGTGGAAGTTTCCCTTCCTTCGGTCGCCAAGACCATTGTCCTCGAGACTGCACAGCACCTCGGTGACAACATGGTTCGTACCATTGCTATGGCTCCGACCGACGGCCTGGTCCGCGGTGCAGAGGTCAAGGACACCGGTAAGCCGATTTCGGTTCCGGTTGGTGACGTCGTCAAGGGTCACGTCTTTAACGCAATGGGCGACTGCCTGGACGAGCCGGGCCTGGGTCGCGATGGTGAGCAGTGGGGCATCCACCGTGAGCCGCCGGCCTTCGACCAGCTCGAGGGTAAGACCGAGATTCTCGAAACCGGTATTAAGGTCATCGACCTGCTGACCCCGTACGTTAAGGGCGGCAAGATTGGTCTGTTCGGCGGTGCCGGTGTCGGTAAGACCGTTCTGATCCAGGAGATGATTACGCGTATTGCACGCGAGTTCTCCGGTACTTCGGTCTTCGCCGGTGTTGGTGAGCGTACCCGTGAGGGCACCGACCTCTTCCTGGAAATGGAAGAGATGGGCGTTCTCCAGGACACCGCCCTCGTCTTCGGCCAGATGGACGAGCCTCCGGGAGTCCGTATGCGCGTCGCGCTGTCGGGTCTGACCATGGCAGAGTACTTCCGCGATGTTCAGCACCAGGACGTGCTGCTCTTCATTGACAACATCTTCCGTTTCACCCAGGCCGGTTCTGAGGTTTCGACCCTGCTGGGTCGTATGCCTTCCGCCGTGGGCTACCAGCCGACCCTGGCTGACGAGATGGGTGTTCTGCAGGAGCGCATTACGTCCACCAAGGGCCGTTCGATTACCTCTCTGCAGGCCGTCTACGTGCCTGCCGATGACTACACCGACCCGGCTCCGGCAACGACCTTCGCCCACCTCGATGCAACCACCGAGCTCGACCGCTCAATTGCATCGAAGGGTATTTACCCGGCAGTGAACCCGCTGACTTCGACTTCTCGTATCCTCGAGCCGTCGATCGTCGGCGAGGAGCACTACCGCGTTGCCCAGCAGGTTATTAACATCCTGCAGAAGAACAAGGAACTCCAGGACATCATCGCCATCCTCGGTATGGACGAGCTGTCTGAGGAGGACAAGGTGACCGTGCAGCGTGCACGTCGTATCCAGCGATTCTTGGGTCAGAACTTCTTCGTTGCTGAGAAGTTCACGGGTCTGCCTGGTTCGTACGTCCCGCTGAAGGACACCATTGTTGCCTTCGACCGCATCTGCAAGGGTGACTTCGACAATTACCCGGAGATGGCCTTCGACGGCCTGGGTGGCCTCGACGATGTCGAGAAGAAGTACGCTGAAATGCAGAAGAAGTAAGGGGCATCCTCATGGCTGAAATCACCGCTGAACTGGTTGCTGTTGAGCGACCGCTCTGGAAGGGTAAGGCCACTTTGGTCTCTGCTCAGACCACCGAGGGTGAGATCGGCGTGCTGCCCGGACACCAGCCGTTGCTTGGCCAGCTGGTCAACAACGGTACGGTGACCATCAAGACCGCAGACGGCAAGGTTCTTGTCGCTTCGGTACAGGGTGGGTTCATTTCCGTGTCTACCTCGAAGGTTTCGATCCTCGCGGATAAGGCAATCTGGGCTGACGAGGTTAACCTCTCCGAGGCCGAGTCCAACCTGACTTCGGATGACCCTGCAGTAAAGGCACAGGCTGAGTCGGAGGTTCGCGCGGCTCGTCGCGCTTCCACCAAGTAGTCTGTTCGCCTGAACATCCGGTCGCACGACCGTATTCTTCCTGCTTCTTTAAACGGGGCGGGGAGCTCGCAAGAGAAATCTTGCAAGCTCCCCGC
>NZ_KV797724.1:0-4393 GCF_001809455.1 Corynebacterium sp. HMSC074C11 | reverse complement strand
GAGCTCGCAAGAGAAATCTTGCAAGCTCCCCGCCCCGTTTTTCTTAGTTATTTTTCATGTCAGTGCAACAATCGGGTAGGGTTTGTAAAAAGCCTGTAATGCGCTTTTGGACCAAGGTTCGTCGTCTATTCACCCGGATGCGAGGCTGGCAGATAGTGTTTTCAAGCGTAACCATGATGTCAATGATGCTCATGATTATCGGTGCGATGTTAATCGTCGGCGGGGCGCTTGCCCTGTGGCGTTTTGCTAGCCTGCATGCAAAAGGTACCCCTGTTATCGCTCGTCGTCTTCCTGCCGGTGATGGCAGTCACTGGCGCCATGGAGTCATGGTTTATTCAGAGTCGACGTTGAAGATGTACAAGCTACGTTCGCTGCGTCCTGGCTGTGATGCCGAATTTGCCCGTCACGATGTCACTATTGTGGATCGCCGAAATCCGACTGACATCGAGGCGGGTTTTTTCGCGCCCGGGCTTCGGGTAGTCAGGATTAAATCGGGGAAAAATACCGAATGGGAGTTTGCCGTGGACTCGTCCTCGGACACCGCGCTGGTGGCGTGGGTGGAGTCGAAGCCGTCGTCACGCCAGACTCGTGAGTTTCCTACAGATATTGAGCGACGTTTTCGTTCGGCTTATAACCGCGGCCGGGGAAGCCAGTATTAGGCTGCGACGGCAGGTTATTGCGAAGCCTCTAGTGGGTATTGTTTTCTCCCGCGCGGCAGTCACGTTAGGGTAGGGGAATGCGCCTTGTGATTGCTGAATGCACCGTCGACTATGTCGGTCGCTTGAATGCCCATCTGCCTCATGCTCCGCGCTTGCTGTTGGTGAAAGCTGATGGGTCTGTCTCTGTGCATGCCGACGACCGTGCATATAAGCCCCTGAACTGGATGACACCGCCGTGCACGCTGACGGAGAAGGATATTCTCGACGAGTCGGGTGAGGACACTGGTGAAAAGCTTTGGGTCGTTGAGAACAAGAAGGGCGAGCAGCTTCGTATCACTATCGGCAAGGTGTTAGCTGATAGCACCTACGAGCTGGGAGAGGATCCCGGCCTGGAGAAGGATGGTGTAGAAGCGCATCTACAGGAGCTGCTTGCAGATCAGTTCACAACTTTTGGCGAGGGCTACACCCTGATTCGGCGCGAATACCCAACCGCGATTGGGCCGGTGGATCTGCTTGGCCGCGATGAAAACGGAGCCACTGTAGCAGTGGAGGTTAAGCGTCGGGGTGGTATCGATGGTGTCGAGCAGCTAACCCGTTACTTGGAGATGCTGAACCGCGATGAGCTGCTGGCACCGGTAGAGGGGATTTTTGCTGCCCAGGAGATTAAGCCACAGGCCAAGACTCTGGCAGAGGACCGTGGTATTCGCTGTGTGACCGTGGATTACGACGCGCTGCGTGGCCTGGAGTCCAACGAATTGCGGTTGTTTTAGTCATGCCTAGGCGAAACCACAAGCGGCGCGGCAATCAACGGGGTAATCAACGCGGCAGGCGTAATAACCAAGGCCAGAATCGCGGCAGCCTGCCCGCATTTGGCAGTTCTTTTCAAAACACTCGCACTGAATCCGGGCCTGCCGGTTGGCAGGACGTGGACTTTGCGGTGCGTAACATCAGCGCTGGCCAGTCCAATAAGATTTATCGCTGTCCGGGGTGCGACCAGGAAATCATGCCTGGGACCTCTCACATTGTGGCATGGCCACAGGATTATGGTGCCGGCGCCGATGACCGGCGCCATTGGCACACTAACTGCTGGCGCAACAGAGCTCACCGCACTATCACGCGCCGCTGGGGATAGATTTACTTTGCCGGCTCAACGAGCTCCAGCAGGACGCCACCGGCATCCTTCGGGTGGATGAAGTTGATGCGCGAACCTGCGGTGCCAATCTTCGGCTCCGGGTAGAGCACGCGGGTGCCCTGCTCCTTCAGATGTGCCATCAGAGCCTCCAAATCAGTGACGCGAACTGCGTACTGCTGGATTCCCGGCCCCTTCTTGTCCAGGTACTTTGCAATGGTGGACTGGTCATTCAGCGGCGCGAGAATCTGAACCAGAGTGCCACCTTCAACCTTGTCGGCCGGGCCGACCATGGCCTCGTGGACGCCCTGCTCTTCATTGACCTCATCGTGGTAGTTGATGAACCCCAGGTTTGCGCGGTACCACTCAATAGCGGCATCAAAATCTGGGACCGCGACGCCGACGTGATCAACAGCGACTACGTACTTATGGGGAACGGGAATCTGTGTCTCACTCATAGTTTCCAGAGTACTCGCTATTATCGGCGCCATGATTGTCGCATTTTCTGTTGCCCCCACTTTCTCCGATCCTGAGCAGGGAATGGCTGAGGCCGTTGCTGAAGCCGTACGTGTTGTGCGCGAATCTGGCCTGCCCAACGAAACTAATGCCATGTTCACCCTTGTTGAAGGCGAGTGGGATGAGGTCATGGACGTGGTTAAGCGAGCCACGGAAGCAGTCAGCCGTGTCAGTCCGCGCACTTCTCTCGTCATCAAAGCGGACATTCGCAACGGGTACACCGGGCAGCTGCGTGCGAAAGTCGATGCGGTGGAGGATGCGCTAAAAGCTACCGACTAGTCTCTTGTTCGGCTTGGACACGTAGGCTCTACATAGGTCTTTACATAGGCTTTACGACGACACTGGAGAGGAACCCTTTTACGATGCCAGCTGGACATGGTCACGCACATGGCCATTCGCATGGTCACTCGCATGGAGCACACGGTCACCGCGAGTGCTCGACCCCGCCACCACCGCCCGGTACGGTTGATTTGGAGCAGCTCCACCAGCGCGCCGAAGCCGAACGTAAGCACCGAGAGGAAATCGAGCGGGCAACCAGTGATCAGGGAGACGGGCTTCCTCCTGTGGTGGAGATTGCCCCGCAGACCCTTGAGGCAGAAGTCGTTCTGCGCTCGGAGCAGGTACCGGTAATTGTCTTAATCGGCATGGCGGGAGCAGCTGATTCGCTACGTCTTCGGGCTGAGCTAGAAGGCATGGCCCGTGAGGCCAATTTGAACTGGATTCTGGCGTGGGCGGATGCTGAGGAGCATCCGCAGCTGGCCCAGGCATTCGGTGTGCAGGCAGTGCCGACAGTCACGGCCGTGGCTATGGGCAGTCCCATTGGCATGTTTGTAGGCGAGAAAACCAGGGATTGGCTGGAGCAGTGGCTGGCGCAGGTTATGGAGGCCACTCGGGGGCGTCTCAAGGGGTTGCCGGCGGGAACTCGTATGGCTGGGGAGGGCAGCGAGCCGGAGGCTCCCGAGCCGACTGACTTCTTCGGCAATCCCGTACCCACCGATGACCCGCGTTTGGAGCAGGCCGAAGAGCTGCTCGAGGAGGGCAATTTCGACGGGGCGTTGGAGTTGTATGACGCTATGCTGCAGTCCGAGCCCGCAAATCAGGGTCTGAAGCGCGCTCACGCGAATGTGTCCTTCTTCGCCCGCGCTGCCAAAATTGATCGCAGTGCAGATCCAATTGCAAAAGCCGACGCAGCGCCGAAGGACGTCGCGCTCGCCCTCGATGCCGCGGATGTCACGATGCTTGTCGACGACCCAGCGAAGGCGCTCGATCGTTTGTTGAAGTTGCTCCCGCAGGTGTTTGGCGATGACCGTGAGACCATCAAGTCGCGTCTACTAGAGCTGCTTGTGCTATTCGATACCACAGATCCAGTGGCATTGGATGCGCGCCGGAGGATGGCTAGCGCACTGTACTAGGAGCACTGTACTAGGAGCCTTGAAAGCGCAGGCTCCTAGCTAGAAGCGTCGGTGTACGGCCAGGCATCCGGAGCCATGAAGTAGTAGACGCTGCCCATTACAGCGGCCATAAACGCCATCAGCAACAGGAAAAGCGTTGCTTTCATTGCCACATGGCGCTGCGCATACCAGGCGTAAAAGGCGTCCAATTTTGCTGCCAACCAGATGTTCAGGCGACGTGTCGGTGGGTGGACCAACGAGAGAATTCCCAGTGCAACAAAGATGCAGAGCCATCCGGGGGCAGGAGTTGGCAAAATGATAATGCCAACAATGAGCAGTGCGAAGCCTGCGACGAGAAGAACTGGGGAGAGCACCGGTCCGTACCAAGTGTTACGCATATGGGCATGGCGAATCTGCATGCGGTCCATCAAGCGATGTACCTTTTCTTCCATTGCGATTCACTTCCTCCGATTTTCGGTGCCGTGTAGTACTCCTAGCAGCGGTCTCAAAACAAGGCATCGTTGACACAACAAACATCAAATGTGCAGCTCAACTGCCTGGGTGCACCGTTGGACCTTGACTTTATAAATCATGTCTATATTTAATCCATTGTTGCATAAAAGTTGCGCCCCAGTGCAACGAGATTTTTCGGAAGGTGGTAATCTGGCTCTTCCGGTTTCGGAGTGCGTAGCGGGGTG
>NZ_KV797723.1:0-1465 GCF_001809455.1 Corynebacterium sp. HMSC074C11 | reverse complement strand
GGCTCTTCCGTTTTTAGAGTGCGTTGATCTTCCCCTGCAGCTGTCCGGAGTGGATCAAGCACCGCAAGATGTAGTGGTTGAGATTCCTGAAGCCCAGGGCGATCCCGCGCAGGTGCTCGAGCCTGCCGTTGATGGATTCGACCGGCCCGTTGGACGCGCCGATATCGAAGTAGGCCAACACGTCCTCACGTCGGCGCCACAAGGTGCGCCCCAGTTGGGCGAGCTCCTCCAGACCTGCGGGTAGTCCCTTACGCAGGCTGTTGATCACCCGGCTCATGAGCTTCTTGCCCTCTGATTTCTTCGGATGCCCGTACGCCGCGATCATGTCCTGGTAGAACAGCCAGGTCACCTCGAGTGCCACGTAGTCATCGTCGGTGGCCCATAACAGGTCGAGTCGTTGTTTCTGCCGCTGCGTGAGGTAGTTCGTCCTGGTCAACAAGGTCCGGCGGTACTTGTACAGCGGGTCGTCTTTGCGTCCGCGTCGTCCGGTGGTCTCTCGTTGGAGTCGCTGCCGACAGCCGGTGAGCTTGTCGGCAGCCAGATGGACTACGTGAAACGGATCCATCACCTTGGTCGCGTCCGGGAGGACCTGGTCGACGGCGGAGGCGTAGCCGGTGAAGCCATCCATGGTCACCACCTGCACTTGGCTGCGGAAGCTAGGGTCGCGTTCCTGCAGCCAGGTGCGCAGCACTTCCGCACTGCGTCCGGGACGCAGGTCCAGCAGTCGGGCCGGACCACGTCCGTCGACCAGTGGGGTGAGGTCGACGAGGATGGTCACCAGGTTCGACGGCTGACCGGGCTTTCGAGTGTGCTTCCAGACATGTTCATCGACGCCGAGGATGCGCACCCCGTCCAGGTGGTGCGGGTCGTCGTAGACAAGCTGGCGGCAGGCATCGAGTGCGACCTGGTTGACAGGTCCCAGCCGATGCCGAGTGCTTTGGCGGTGGCAGAGACACTCATCCGGTCAATCGCCAGGCGCTGGAGGATCCAGCGGGTGACGCGGTGGGTGAGCTTGGATCCGTCATCCGCGCAGGCCAGGGATGTCTGGAAGATCTTCCTCGGACACGACGTGGCTGTGCACAGGAAGCGGGGAACGCGGACATCCAGGCGGCTGGGGAAGCCGACGACGGGAAGATCAACGAGCCGGCGGAGGATGTGATCGCGTAGCTTCCCTGGGTGCCCGCACTCGGGGCAGGTATTGCTCACGGCCACCGGTGCGGCATCGATGATGGTGATGGTGCCCGCGTCGGCGGCACCGGTGATCGTCAAGCCGATCTCGGCGGTGCGGCAGATGGTGTCGGCGACGAGGTTGCCAGTAGGCTTCACGGTGCGGGTCCCTGGTGTGTTCAGATGATTGTGTAGGAACTTTCATCTTCACACCGGGGACCCCCTATATGTTGTGGTGACCCGCTGAACCCACCGTGGTCTTCTTCACCCCGCTACGCACTCCGAAACCGGAAGAGCC
>NZ_KV797722.1:0-198095 GCF_001809455.1 Corynebacterium sp. HMSC074C11 | reverse complement strand
AAGATCAACGCACTCTAAAAACGGAAGAGCCACTAAAACGCCGATACTTGGATCACAGTGAGACGAAGCCTGGATTGAAAATAGACGTTCTACATGAGATGCACCCGCACCGCCAAAATCTACAGGAATAGAAAGCCCAGCCCACCCCATGCGTCCTACTATTCGACATACTTCTCTCGAAAATTCAATCGAGCTTTCTTTGCAGCTTATATTGCCGAATTCTTCGGTTGCTCGTTCAAGGAATATTTCATACGACTTCATTTTTCTCCAATCTGACTTCTCGACTACCCATCACCGCAACCACTACAGCTACGACCGCGAATGCAATACACACGATTCCGACTATCGCTCTACTTCCACCGCTTAGCCCCGCTGCGAGCGGGCCAACTGCCGTTCCCACGTAGCCCACGATGTAGTAGCTGGAAACAGTCGCAGCAAGATCTTTTCCACGTGCCGCTTCCGAAACCCGCAGCAGAGAGTACTTGAAAGAGAGTCCTTGGCCGACACCACAGATAACGGTTGCAATAACCAGCAAAACAGCAGTTGAGCTAAACAAGCTCAGTGTTACGCCACCCAGCCCGAGCGCGAGAATCACCAACCCCACCGGATACGAGACCCGCTGCGCCCTCCGCCCGAGCATCACCTGAGTCACTGCCGATACTCCGAGCATCAAGGCCGTAATCGACGCAATCTTTAGCTGCGTATCGAAGCCCATATCCTTCGCAGCCAGCGGAACTACGGACTGGAAGAGACCGTTGACTCCATACGCACAGCCAATCGCTAACGCTCCCGGAATGAAAACTCGAATCACATCCCGAGCCACACCAAACTGCGGCCGCCAGCTCACCGAATTTCTCTCGCAGCTACGCTCCCGCACGCGCGCGACACCAACCATCGACACCACGGTGAGCGCTGCGTAAATCCAATACGGCATTTGTAGTGGTGCCGATGAGAACCTGGCTACCACAGCCGAGTACAACGGACCTAAAGCTAATGCCCCAGAGACCGCCACCGTACTTGTGAGCGCGCCGATATGCGTGAGCAATTTCTCCTGCAACAAGGCAGTAAATGATCCCGTTGCGAGACCGACTGAGAATCCTGAAATCACTCGAGCGGCATATAGAACCATTTCATGTGAATCGACTAACCCCGCCGCCAGAAACATCAGGGTTGATGCCAATGACAGCGCCATACTGACTAGTGCGATCGGCTTTCGCCCCAGCGAGTCTGACAAATGTCCGTATGTGAGCGTGACCACTACACCCACCGCATAGCATGCAAAGACAACTACCGTTTTGTTGGCGCTCAAACCCCAATCATGCTGGTATAAGGCATATAGACCGGAGGGCATCGTACTTCCAATTACTACGATGACCAGCCCAAGCGCTAGCGCTGCTCCATCTCGAACATTAGCTTGAACTTCACCCGACATTTCCACCTCCGTCCATACTTTCTGTTCATGAAAAGTATGATTTCACAGAATGTGTTGTACGGCTAGAGGTTTGGTGAAATCAATCTAGCCTCACGTTTGAAACAGCACTAAAACTCCGTTTCAGTCCATTCTTCCGCGTACGGTAACTTGCTTCGAACACCGCAAAGTGATTCGCTAACACCATGAAACAGCGCACGTACTTCGAGCAGGCAGCCGCAATCGCCGCGGAATGCTCGTCTCCCGTGCGCCTGGCAATCCTGGAGTATCTCCTCAAAAATGGTCCGACTCGCGTGCGCAGCCTCGCCGAGTCCACCAACATCGCCGAATCGACGCTGTCCAACAATCTTCGACGCCTCCGCGAAGCCGAAATTGTCGATGTCGAGCGACAAGGGAAGAGCGCGACCTACTCCATCGCTAACCCCTCAATACGCCAGGTAATTGCCAATCTTTTCCAGGCTGCCGGCGCCGACACTGCCGCACCCATCCCAGAGCACCAACCAGCAGTTACCTTCGCCCGGTCTTGCTACGACCACCTAGCAGGATCCCTCGGAGTACAACTCACTCGGGCCCTTTTCGCCAAAGAAGCACTCATCACCGACGCCGGGGACGTCACCTTTGGCCCCAACGCCGAGAAATGCTTCGCCTACCTCGGCACTGGCCTATCCAGCCTCGACGCAAGCAGGAAGACAGCGTTCCTCTGCAAGGACTGGACACACGCCGACTCTCACCTGGCCGGATCGCTCGGCGCCGCGCTCCTGCGTGGCCTCATTTCAAAGGGTTGGTTGACCCCAATCCCCAATTCCCGCGGACTCGAACTCACGGCAGAAGGCAAAGTCGGCCTCGAAGACTTCATCGGCGCTCGCTTGGAGCCCTAGCCGGCAGGTAACATTCCCTCCCGTGACAAATAACGAAAACCTGCCCAAGTCTGGGCCGGGCAACGCCGAGGCTGCCGCTGTGAGCACCTCGCACGCGCCCGAGAACGCAACCAAGTCCGAATCCGCAGCAACCACGCCACGCCACATCCCGGTACCGAAATCGCTGTACCCGATGTTCACGGCCATTTTCATTGGCGTGCTGATTGTCTCCAACATCACCGCCACCAAGGGCGTGGAAATCTTCGGCCTGGCCACCGACGGTGCCTTCTTCCTCTTCCCCTTGAGCTACGTCATCGGCGACGTGCTTTCCGAGTGCTACGGCTACAAAGCCACCCGCCGCACCGTGTGGACCGGGTTTGCCATCCTCGCCGGCGCAATGCTCTGCTTCTTTGCCGCCATCAAGCTCCCGGCGGCACCGTGGTACGAAAACCAGGAAGCATTCGCCACCGTCCTTGGCACCGTCCCGCAGCTTGTCCTCGCAGGTCTGGCCGGTTATGTCGTCGGTCAGCTGCTCAACGCCTGGTCGCTCAACGCAATTAAGAAGCGCACTGGGGAAAAGGCTCTCTGGGCGCGCCTGATGGGCTCGACTGTGGTTGGTGAGTTCGTCGATACGCTCATCTTCTGCTCCATCGCCGCCACCGCCATCGGCATCGACACCTGGGGCACCTTCGTCAACTACGTCATCGTCGGCTTCATTTGGAAGACCGCCGTCGAGATCGTAGTCATGCCAATCACCTACGCCGTCATCGCGTGGGTCAAGCGCCGCGAAGGCTACTACGACACTCACGTTCCCGCTTAACGACGAAAAAAGTGCCGCGACCTCGCCTGAGATGCGAGTAGTCGCGGCACTTTTTGTTTTTCTACTTCACATCCCGTTTGGCATTGGCCCAATGAGCAACGCCAACAGCCACAACAATCCAGGCCACCAACACCACGATGTTGAACCACATCGGCTGCGTCATCCCGGCTTCAAAGCCAGTACGTGGATTCTCCGGGTTTGCCATCAGACCGCCCAGCTGCGTTGACAACTGCTGAATGCGCGCCCCCGGCGTGACCAGCCACAGTGGCCGGAAAATCGCATACGCGAGCGCCGCGAACTCCAGCATGCTTTCCACCACCAGGATCCACACCAGCGGGATGGCGACCGCGGCCACACGCGAGCGCGTCAACACTCCCAGCGACATCGCGATCAGCCCAAACACGACAAAGCCAAGCACTCCGGCGAGCATGTCCGTGGCAGCGTCACCGCCCTCGAACTCCACGCGCGGCGAAACTGTCACTGCCAACCAGGCAATAGCTACACCGATGACCCAACAGGCAGCAATCAACACAAGCGTCAGCGTCATCCGCGCGGCCAGCCACAAACTCCTTCGATCCTGCGTCAAGAACGCATGCGCATTCATCTGATCGTTGTACTCACCCGCCAGGGTGGAGCCGCCAAAGGCAATCACGATCATGTTGAAGATCACCGTCCCCAACAGCAGCAATTCCCAATCAGCTGTCGCACCAACGTCGGCCGCCATGCTGAAAGCCACCATCGGCCCAGCTATCGAGCCGACCAACAGCACCACATACACCCACGTACCGCGCAGGCTGGCTAGCTTCGTCCATTCCGACCGCAAAGCATTTCCAAAACTCATCTCAGTCACTCCCCTACTGCCCAATCGCCTGCGCGCGGTACTCCTGCGATTCCTGGGTCGCAGCCAGGAACTTTTCCTCTAGGTTGTCGCGCTTCGTGTTCAACCGCGTCACCAGCAGCCCCTCACGCAGGGCAGCGGCTGCGATGTCGCGGCGGAGTTGCTGCTCGCTGATGCCGTCGTAAAGCGGAATGCGCAATTGCTTATCGACGTCAACCCCACGCGCCACCGGCCCCAACGCCTGCAGCAGCCGAGCCGGATCATCGACCTCAACTTCGACGACCGTGCCGTCGGCGAGGAATTCGTCCATGGTGTACTCGCCGATCATGCGGCCGCGACCGATGACGACAATGCGGTCGGCGGTGAGCTGCATCTCGGAAAGGAGGTGCGACGACACGAGAACAGCGCAGCCCTGTGCTGCCAGGGCCTTGATGGTGTGGCGCATCCACGAGACGCCTTCCGGGTCCAAGCCGTTGACCGGCTCATCCAAGATCAGATGCTGCGGCTTGCCGAGCAGAGCCGCCGCCACTCCCAGACGCTGCTTCATACCCAGCGAATAGCCGCCGACCTTGTCCTTCGCCGCCTCGGTCATACCGACCTGCTCGAGGCACTCCTCCACACGGGTGTCGGGGATGCCGGCGCCGCGGGCGAGGGCCCGCAGATGAGCACGACCCGAACGAGCCTTGTTGTGCCACGTCGCATCCAGGATTGCGCCCGCGACGCTGGGCTTATTCTTCAGCGTGGAAAAGGGCTGGTTGCTGTAGGTGTTGCCCTGTGAATCCGTCCCGGTGAACAAGGCCTGGCCCGTGGTCGGGGCATCGAGGCCCAGCATGCAGCGCATGGTGGTGGACTTGCCGGAGCCGTTTGGGCCGAGAAAACCTGTCACTACACCGTCGGGAACGGTGAAGGACAGGTCATCGACGGCTAATTTCGAGCCGTACTTCTTGCTGAGTCGCTCAACCGTGATCATGCCCTCCATGATGCCGGTTGAGACTGCCTCGCGCAGTAGAGCTAGGTCTAGTTTTGAGGTCCCCGGGCCCAAGTTCCACTTGACGCCACGGGTGTCACCTCATGCCACCTCCATAGCTGGCACGAGGTGACATGGCTGTCGTGAAGTGCGAAAAGGTAGAAGCCTAGCCCCACCCCAGTCCTCAGCCGCTAATTCCCCACCGCACGACCACCGTTGGCGTAGTAGCGGCCCATAAACTCATCGCGATACTCGAAGAACCGGTCCTCCAGGATCGCCTCTCGGATGTTCTCCACCAGCTTGACCATGAAAAACAGGTTGTGAATCGTGCACAGCGTGCCGGCCAGATACTCCTTGGCCTTCAACAAATGATGCAGGTAGGCCCGGGAGTAATTCAGCGAAGTGTAGGAGGGCACCTCCGCGTCCACGGGGCGGAAGTCGTTCTTGAAGCGGGCATTGGTCAAGGTCATCCGGCCATCGAGCGTGTACACACCACCTCGGCGGGCAAGCCTGGTCGGAGCCACACAGTCAAAGGTGTCGGCACCAGCCTCGACAGCGGCGAAAATATCGTCCGGCTCGGAGATTCCCAGTAGGTGGCGGGCGCGGTCGTCGGGAAGCTCGTCATTGACCCAACCACAGATCAGGCCCAGATTCTGCTTCTCAATCGCCCCACCAATGCCATAGCCGTGGAAACCGAGCTGGCCCGCGTCCTCGAACTCGCGGGAGAGCTCGACTAGCCCACGAGCGGCCTTGCGGCGCAGGTCTTCGTACTGCGCACCCTGCACGACACCGAATAACTGCTGGATGGGCAACTGGCCGTCGTCAAGCGAATGGACGTGCCCGTCGACCTGACCGCGCGAAACTGTCAGCTCGTTGTGAGCCTCCAGGCAACGGCGCGCCCAGCGGTGCGTGCGCGCGACGGACGCCTCCTGGTAGCCGCGGGTGTTCATGAGCGTGGTGAGCTCGTCAAATGCCATCATGATGTCAGCGCCCAGCGCGTGCTGAATACGCATGGACACCTCCGGCGTGAAACGGTGCTCGGAGCCATCGATGTGCGAGCGGAAAGTCACGCCGTCCTCATCGACGAACGCGTTGCGCTCTTTGCCCTCGGCGACGATGTCGTCTTTCTGCATGCCAGTGACGTCCATCGCGAGGGTCTTTTTAAAGCCCGCGCCGAGGCTGAGCACCTGGAATCCACCGGAGTCGGTGAACGTCGGACCGTTCCAGTTGGAGAACTTAGCCAATCCGCCGGCTTGGTCGACGATTTCCTCGCCGGGCTGCAGGTACAGGTGGTACGCGTTCGACAGCATCGCCTGCGCGCCGGTGGATCGCACCTGCTCGGGCGTGAGTGTCTTCACGGTCGCCTTCGTGCCGACCGGAATGAACGCCGGCGTAGCAATATCGCCATGCGGGGTGTGGATGGTGCCAGCACGTCCGCGCGCGCCTTCGATTTGCTTTACGACGTCAAAGCCCGTCGTCCTCGACTGCGACATGAAGCTCCTTGGTTGTGGTCCAGTGCTAATGCATTGAGGTTACCTGGGTACTATTCGCAAGTTACTCAGCGCTGTCGTTTTCCTCGGGCTGAATAGCGTTTTCCGGGTCCCACACGGCGCGGCTACGACGTGGCGCTTCCTCTTCGAGTCCTTCGCGCTTCATCAGTTCCGCAACCGTAATCTTCTTTCGCTTACGAGCCGGGCTGTAGTACGGACGGACCTCGATATCCTTGGCATTTTCCGGGTTCGGCTGGGCGTCGGTTGGTTCAGCTGGCGCTGCCTGCATGAGCTGTTCGGTCGGCTCTGCCTGCTCCGGCTGCTCTGTCGGCTCCGGCTGTTCGGCCTGCTCCGGCTCAGCTGGTGCCGTCGGGGCGGACGGTTCGGCCTGCTCGGAGCGCTCAGGTTGTTCGGCCTGTTCACTCTGCTCAGCCTGGTCAGCCTGCTCGACTTCCTCCAGCTTTGCCTTCTTCCGCTTCGGAATCCAGCGGTTACGCTTCTTGGTCGCGACAGCCACAGCAGTGCCGCCCGCTGTACCCCCTGTACCAGCTGCAGCGGCTGCCCCCTCTGCACCAGCACCGACTTCACCATCGGCACTGTCTGTTTCGTCCTCGTCAGCGTCCGTGTCGCCAAAGCCACGCCCAGCACCTTCGCTTTCGGGCAACAGGGACTCACCGCGAGCCATACGCTCGCGGCGGCCCTTCTCCACCAGCTCCTCGGAAATCTCTTCCAGGGCAGAACCTTCGACATCCACAGACGGCAACACCTTGTCCAGCCACTTCGGCATGTACCAAGTAGCGCGGCCAAGCAGGAACATAGATGCCGGGATGAACGTCATGCGAATAACGAAGGCGTCGAAAAGCACTGCGGCACCCAGCGCGAAGCCGAATACCTTAATAATCGCCAGGGGCTGCCCGGCGAAAGCTGCGAAGACGGAAATCATAATAATCGCAGCGGCAGTGACCACACGAGCGCCGAGAGTAAAGCCCTCAACGACCGATTCTTCGACCGCGTTGTACTTCGACTCTGGTGAGGATTCACCCTTGTTGTGGGTGTAGTGCTCGCGCATTCGAGAGACTAGGAAGACCTGATAGTCCATGGCCAGGCCGAATGTCACGCCGATGAGGAAGATCGGCACGAAGCTGACCAGCGGACCCGGCGTGCTAATCACACCCCAGAGGCCGTCTTGGAAAAATGTCACGGTGACACCGAATGCTGCAGCGACAGAGAGCAAGAAGCCCACACCGGCAGTTACCGGCACCATCAGGGAACGGAAAATCATCAGCAGCAGAATCACGGCGAGGCCCACGACAACACTCAGGTACAAAGGCATTGCGCCCTGGAGGCGGTCGGTGATGTCAATTTCAATAGGAACCAGGCCAGTGACACCGGTGAATAGGCCGGTGGTTTGCTCAATCTGCTTCTGCTGATCGCGCACCGCGTTCATCAGCTGCTTGGTCGCGGGATCGAGCGGACCCGACTTCGGGGTCATAATCATCTTGACCGCAGTGCCGTCGTGATTCATGCCAATCATCTGGATGTGCTCGACACCGATGTTGGACTTGAACTGGTCGACAGCGTAACTATAAGAAGCTTTGCGGGCAGCCTCGATGTCAGAGAGTTCCGGGTTGGTCTGCCTCAGGGACTCGATAAGTGGTTTGAGCACCGGTGCATCGGGCTTCACATCGTCCGACTTGGCAATAATGATGAGCTGAGAATTACGTCCCGCACCGAAGCCCTCTTCAATCATGGTGATGGCCTTGCGGTTCGTGCTGTCCTTAGCCGCAGTAGAGTCGGACGGCAGCGCCAGCTTCAAGTGCATGGCCGGGTAGGCCAATGCCAACAACAGGACGATACAGCCGACCAAGAACAACCCTGGGGCCTTGTGCACGAAAGTGACCCAACGTCGCCCCATCGTCATCTCACCGAAGAAGGAAGAGCGGCGTTCCTTGCGCGGATTACGCGAGGGGTTGCCAGCAACACCGGGCACGCGACCAGCGAAGACCCTGTCCCCCAGCAGAGACATAACTGCCGGCAGCAGGGTCAGAGAGACCAGCACTGTGAAGGCCACCGTGATTGCCGCCGAGATACCCATAAGGGACATGAACGGCACCTTGGCAACCGTCAGCGCTGCCAACGCGACAATCACGGTGAGGCCAGCGAAAACCACGGCGGAGCCCGCCGTACCGGTAGCCATGCCGATGGCATCTTCGTTGGTCATCCCTCGGGCTCTTTCGGCTCTGTAGCGAGAGAGGATGAACAGCGCGTAGTCAATACCGACTGCCAGTCCGAACATCACGGCCAGCACCGGGGTAATCGAGTTGACGTCAGTGAATGCGGTCATCAGCGTCACGCTGAAGACACCGATGATGATGCCCACTACCGCCGTCACAATGGGCAGGAACGAAGCCACCAAAGAACCGAAGGTGACAACCAGCACGATAAACGCCACGGTCACACCGATGATCTCTGAGGTCGGGGCTACTTCAATCGGGGGCTGCATGCCCGGGCCAGAGGCCTCGACCTTGATACCGGCGTCACGACCGGCCTGCATGGCGTCGAGAAGCGCCTGCATATTCTCCGGTTCGATGTCCTGCGGCATCTTGGCGTCGAAAACGAAGGTGGAAATGCCGTAGCGACCGTCCTCGGACACGGTACGCAGGGCATTGGCGTCGGCCTCGGCAACATCCTTGGGCAGGCCGGCAGCCATGCCCTGTTCCTTGACCATCGCCTGCATCTTCGGATTGAGGTCTACCGGGTTGTGGAGTTGCAAATCATCGGAGATTTGGCCGACATTGTCGCGAATGCCATTAATAACCTGGTCAACAGCTTCTTTATTTTGTGGGTCATCGAGCCTCTGCCCCTCGGGAGCCTCGAAGGCGACATAGACACGCTGCTCTCGAATTGGGTTCGGAACATCGGGGAACTTTTCCTCAATCACGTGAGAAGCCGTTGCCGACGGCATGCCGGGGATCGAGAACTGGTCGATGAACCCCTTCTGGAATGCGGCAACTGCACCGCCCAGCCCCGCCAAAATCAGCAACCACGCGATGATCACAGTCCATTTATGCAGGTAGGAGAACCTGCCGAGTTTGAACAAGGCCTTTGCCATGTCAAGTTTCCCTTACGTCTAATATTCGCCTGGACCGCCCCAACTGCCGCTTCCCCCGAGTTCGCGCTAACCAAGCACTCCCTCGGACTTCACCTGCAGTTCGAAGCCTCTTCGCTACTCCGATGCTAGCGACCACCCCGGATTGACCGACGTCAACTCTGGCGCTGGCGTAGTCACTGGGGGCGGGCACGACATAAAAACCGGAAATACTTTTGCTAAGAGTAGCGGACTTCCCGGATAAACGTGAACAATGGGGTGCGTGTTACTGATGTTATTTTTGTGATTTCGGCGCTCCAGGTCAGACGCCTCGCCATTTACCGCTTTACGACGGACACCTCCTGCACCCCCGCCACACCCAGGCAATCTGGGCCGATTAAATGCAAAACCCCCGGGGCTCCTACTTAAAGGAACCACCGGGGGTCTCATTGGCGGTGACGGAGGGATTTGAACCCTCGGTACGGGGTTACCGCACAAAGCATTTCGAGTGCTTCACCTTCGGCCGCTCGGACACGTCACCGCTAGAAAACGTTACAGGTAGCCCCTTTATCTACCAAATCCCCAGGTCAAAAGGCTCAGCTGTCCGCACAGTCGACACCGCCGGTCCTTCGCCAAGCCGTTCACACAGAACCACAACCCCCGCCACCCCAAATCACTCCATCTACTGCACTATCCACTTAAATCACCGCGCTATTCGGGGCAGCCAAAGCCGGCTGAGATATGAAGGAATAGTCTGTAGCTTGAAATCTAGAAACTGAATACACAAGTACAGCCTCACAGAAAGGGTTCTCCCTCATGATTCGTTCCGCCATCATCGGCTACGGCAACTTGGGCCGTAGCGTCGAAAAGGTTATCGCTGATCAGCCGGACATGGAGCTCGTCGGTGTCTTCTCCCGCCGCGATTCGCTGGACACGGAGGCCCGCGTACTCCCGGCGGCGGATGTCGAAAAGTACAAGGACGAGGTAGATGTCCTGTTCGTGTGCCTCGGCTCGGCCACCGATGTCCCGGAGCAGGCCCCTGAGCTGGCAAAGAGCTTTACGACGGTCGACACTTACGACAACCACCACGAGATTCCGAAGCACCGTGCGGCCATGGACGCCGCCGCGCGCGAAGGTGACAACATCGCGATGATTTCGACTGGTTGGGACCCGGGCCTGTTCTCCCTGAACCGCGTCCTGGGCGCTGCCATCCTGCCGGGAGCAGACCAGATGACCTTCTGGGGACCGGGCCTGTCACAGGGCCACTCCGACGCCGTGCGTCGCGTGCCGGGAGTGAAAAAGGGTGTCCAGTACACCAAGCCAAACCCGGAAGCCATCGAGGCCGTAAAGAAGGGCGAGGGTGCAGACCTGAAGGGTAACGAGTGCCACCTGCGCCACTGCTTCGTCGTCGCTGAGGAAACCGGCGACGCCGACGAGGATGCCAAGCTCAAGGAGCAGATTCGCGAAACTATCGTGACCATGCCGGATTACTTTGCCCCATACGAGACCATCGTGGACTTCATCTCTGAAGAGGAGTTCGACCGCGACCACCAGGGCATGCCGCACGGCGGCCAGGTCATTACCCGTGGCCAGGCCGGTACCTCCGGTCACGTCATCGAGTTCGGTCTCGAACTGGAGCGCAACCCCGACTTCACCGCTGCCGTCCAGGTTGCCTACGGTCGCGCTGCCTACCGCCTGAAGCAAGCTGGCGAGACTGGTGCCCGCACCGTCTTCGAGATTGCCCCGTACCTTCTGTCCGCCGAACCACTGGATGACCTGGTAGCTCAGAAGCTGTAGCCAGCCCCAACGCTGACAGCCGGCCAGCGAAACACAAAGAACCCCAACCATCTCCGCATATCAGAAGCGGAAATGGTTGGGGTTATCTCTTCCCGAGAGCTAAAAGCTTTACTTGTCGGTCAGCTTGCCCAGGGCCTCAGTAGCCTTGTCCTTCAGGTCCTCAGCACCCTGCTTGACCTTCGAAGCAGTCTGCTCGCCCTTGCCCTGGTTCTCCAGGTCCTCGTTGCCAACGGCGTCGCCAGCAGCTTCCTTAACCTTGCCGCCCAACTCGTCGGCCTTGTTCTGCAGCTCGCTCATAATGTAAGCCTCCTATGTAAACGACTTAATCTATTTCTATAGAGCCACCGTCTAGCAGCTCCACTGGTTTCGACAGTACGTGAAAATGAAGGTCCGGCACGGCCACAGCGGGAATTGTGACCTAACTGTGATTCCGTTCACTCATCCAACTGCCGTTGCCTTTCGAAGAATTCCCGCAGGTAAACAGAGCATTCGTCGGCAAGCACACCCCCGCGCACCTGTGGCGTGAATGCGTGGGCGGGATCGCGGATGACATCGGCGATAGAGCCGCACGCGCCGGTTTTGGGCGACCACGCGCCGAAGACCACACGCCCCACGCGCCCCATGACGCACGCGCCGGCACACATCACGCACGGCTCGAGCGTGACGACCAACGTGCACTGCTCCAGACGCCAGCCGTCACCGACGGCACGGGTGGCCTCGCGCAGTGCGATGACTTCGGCGTGGGCAAGCGGGTCACCATCCGCTTCCCGACGGTTCGAGCCCCGACCCACAACCCTGCCCTCGGCATCCACGACCACTGCTCCCACAGGTACATCCCCGGGTGCCGTGTGAGCAGCTTCAGCGATAGCCAGGCGCATCCACTCCTCGTCGAGAATGTCCTGTTCGCGGCGGGGAAGAGCACTTGGCCGACCAGCTGGTTGGCCGGCCGCAAGGTCGGTTGGTCGCTCGGTCAGATGACCTTTCTCAGAGTTAGTCGTCATAGGGGTCGTAGTCGTCGTCATCGCCGTCATAATCCAGGTCGGCGACATCGGCGAGCTCCTCGGCACACCCCAGTTCCTCGGCAATGGCCAAGATCTGCTCGGACGCCCACAGCGACTGATCGTCACAGATGGACTCCAGGGCTTCCTCCGAACAGCCCAGGTCAGCGAGGATATCCATATCTCCTTCGGCCCAGGCGTCGACATCGTCGAGCTCGTCCTCGTCGAGGTCGGGGATATCCAGATCCAGCTCGTCGAACACATCTGCCGCAATGTCGTCGGTGACGGCGGCGGTGGCGTCGGAAAGCACAACGCGCAGCGACCCAACGCCCTGGCGCACGAGAATAAAGTAATCGTCGTCGATATTGAGCATTCCGACAGCGGCGCGTTCCGAACGCAGATTGCGCAGCGCCTGTGCAGCGTCGGCGAGGGAATCGGTGGCGTCGTCCCCAAGATCGACGACGCGCCAACCGCGCTCCCCCATAGTTACGGCAACCGCGAAGGAGCGGTCGTCATCGGAGGTGTACCCTCCGGAAAAGGTCGTGCTCATAACCCACAACGCTAGTCGCTGTATGTCATGCTTGTCAGGTGAGCAATTTCGAGTCCCCCTCCCCTGCTTCGTCCTCCCTGTCAGCTGCACAACTACCCGCGGTATGCATCCTCGGTTTGGGCCTCATCGGTGGCTCCATGATGCGCGATCTGCGGGCCCATAACGTCGAATGCTTCGGTTGGAATCGCTCGTCTGCAACGGTCGAGGAAGCCACGAAGGAGGGATTCGATGCCAGCACGGATTTTCAGGCCACTCTCGAACGCGCTGAGGCCAGCGGCGCACTCATCGTGATCGGCACCCCCATGACGGTCGTCGGCGCGATGCTGGATGCCATCAACGAGCACGCCCCCAGCTGTGGCATCACGGATGTGGTCTCCGTGAAGGCCGCCGTCGCCGCCGAGGTCGCCGCGCGTGGCATGGAGGAACGCTTCGTCGGCGCGCACCCGATGGCGGGTTCTGCGCAGGCGGGCTGGTCCGCCACGCTCGAAGGGCTTTTCGACGGCGCCCCCTGGGTCATCACCTACGACCTGGCAGCTGCTACCGATGCTGCGGGCGAGCCCGTCCCGGAGCGCTGGATTGAAGTCTTTTCGCAGGTCGCCAACTTGGGAGCAGCTCTTGGCAGTCAACTCATTCCAGCGCTGAGCGATCACCACGATGCCAGCGTCGCCCGCATCTCCCACATGCCACACCTAGCGGCCTACGCAATTGCCGCCGCCGGTGAAGCCGGTGGCCCCCTGGCCATTTCGCTTGCAGCCGGCTCTTTCCGCGACTGCACCCGCGTCGCCGCCGCTGCTCCTGACATGGTCATGTCCTGGTGTGAGAACAACACCGAACCCGTGCTCACCGCGCTTGACGACGTCATCGAGCGCCTCACCGCCGCGCGCACCCAGTTGGCCACCGAGGGAACCGCTATGGACCTGGCCAAAACCGGTCAGATTGCCCGTGTCCGCTACGAGGCCCGCCCTGCTCACCGCCCGATTTTCCGACTGCGCGTCGGCGAGGGCGGCTGGATCAACCAGTTGAAGTTGGCCGAAAGCGTCGGCGGGCAGATAGATGTGTTCTAGTGTGGAACTATGTTTTCCCCCGAGCTGCACACCAGCCTCGCAGGCATCACTGTCGTCAACTTCGCCATTAACGTACCGGGACCACTGGCCGCTCAGCACTTGGGCCAGCTAGGCGCCCGGGTGATTAAGGTCGAACCACCCACAGGCGACCCGCTCGGTTCCTTCGGCCGCTCCTGGTATGAAGCTATGTCCGCAGGTCACGAGATTATCCAGGCGGATCTGAAGAGCGATGAGGGTCGCGCACAGCTGAGCTCGCTGATCGATGAGGCCGATGTGGTCATCACCTCGGTTCGCCCCTCCGCGCTGGAACGCATGGGGCTGGCGGGCCTCCACGAGCGCCCGAATGGGCCGGTACATATCGACATTGTCGGTGATACCGAAGCTCCAGAAACGCCTGGCCATGACCTGACCTACCAGGCGGAGGCCGGAACCCTCACGCCTCCGGCCATGCCCCCGGTGCTGTTGGGCGACATTCTGGGCGCACACTTTGCGGTCACCGCTGCCCTTGCCGGGTTGATTAAGCGGGCAGGTGCTGGGGCGGACGTCGTAAAGCAGTCTGGACTGCACTGCCGCATCGGCCTGAAGCAGGCTGGTGAGACCGGTACCGCGCCGCTGAAGTACGGCATGACGGCGCCCGGCGGACTACTCGGTGGCGGCCTGTGGACGTACGGCCTCTACCCCAGCGCCGATGGCTACGCGGCCGTGGCAGCGCTGGAGCCGCACTTTGCCGCCGCCCTGACCGAGGCCACTGGCGCGAGCAACCGCGAGGAACTCGCAGCCTTCCTCAGCGAGCGCACCAATGCCGAAATAATGCAGTTTGCCAGCGAAAAAGCGCTACCGCTGGCTGCGGTGGAGTAAGCGGAAAGCTAAAGCCCCGCGCCTCGAGGCGCCGGGGCCTGGAGCCTTACGCGGTCAACCCCGCGGCCTCCGCGGTGAGCTCTACCGAACGCAGTCGGTCAGGAACCTTCAACGACTGATGAGCCACGATTAGCTCATCCGCCGTCGAGTACTCACCGAACTGCGCAATCTGCTCACGCACCTGCGCCACCGTGCCGACTGCCATATGACGGAACATATTCTGCACCTGGCGCCCCTGCGGAGTATCCATCAGAATCTCCGCCTCATCGTCAGTGAGATGATGCCCACCGCGGCTGAGGAAACGCCTGACCATGTTCCTGCGGGTAGCGAAGTACTGCTGCTGCGCATCCTCTTCGCTTTCCGACGCAATCACATTCATAGCCGCAAAAGCGTACGGCTTATCCAGCTGCTCAGAAGGCTGGAACTGCTCGCGGTAGACCGCGATGGCATCGCGAAGCGCGTCCGGCGCGAAGTGCGAAGCAAATGCGTACGGCAAGCCGAGCGCCGCCGCGAGCTGAGCACCAAAGAGCGAGGAGCCCAGGATGTACAGCGGCACATGGGTGCCGCGGCCCGGAATCGCGTTGATGCCCTTGATCAGCGACTCGTCGGAAAGGTAACCGCGCAGCTCCTGCACATCCTGCGGGAAGGAATCGGAAGAGCGCGGGTCACGACGCAGCGCACGCATAGTGGCCTGGTCAGTGCCCGGCGCGCGGCCAAGCCCCAGCTCGATGCGATCCGGGTACAGGTTCGCGAGCGTGCCGAACTGCTCCGCGACCGTCAGCGGTGCATGATTCGGCAGCATGACGCCGCCGGAGCCGAGGGTGATGCTCTCAGTTTTTGCAGCCACGGCTGCGATAAGAACGGCCGGCGACGAGGATGCGATGGAGTTCATATTGTGGTGCTCTGCGTACCAAATACGCTGATAACCGGCCTTTTCCGCTGTCTGCGCCAAATCGATGGAGCCCTGTAGGGCGTCGGCGTGGGACTGCCCCGAGGCTACGGTAGCAAGGTCAAGAATGGACTCAGTACGAATCATGGTTCCACAGTCTAGACCGTTAGGCAGATATTGCGAGTTTGAGATGTTTCGAATACTGAGGCGCTGGGGTTTGGGGGTTTGGGGGTTTGGGGTGGCTCGTGGGTGGACGGGCACATGGGTGCGGGTGGCGGTGGCGGTTTGCGGGCACATGGGTGCGGGTGCGGATGGCGGGTGGCGGTGGCAGTTTGCGGGTGCGGGTGCGGATGGCGGGTGGCGGGTGCGGTTTGCGGATGCAGGTGGGCGGAAATGCGAACTTCGTGTCGACTTCACTTACGAAAAAGGCACGAATATTCTAGTTCCCTGCTTGATTCTCCGCTCCGCCCCTCACCTGTCAATTCCGCCCCTCACCTGTCGATGAGATATTCACATATCGATGAGCTATAGCCTGGCCACAAGTGAATAGCTCATCGACATGAGCGCAGGCAGAGCCAATACCGCGCGCATAAGTGCCCGAAAACCATCGACAAGTCGGGCAGACAAAAAGACCCGCACCTTATCGGTGCGGGTCTGCTTTGTGCGCCCGAAGGGATTCGAACCCCTAACCTTCTGATCCGTAGTCAGATGCTCTATCCGTTGAGCTACGGGCGCATTTTGTTGTTATTCAGCGGCTCTGGGGTAATTCCCTCGGCCCCTGCAACGAATAGATACTTTACTCATCCTGCGAAGTTTTACAAAATCGCCTGTTCACGCAACCTTTTTGGGCACTTATTCAAGTACATATTCGTTGCACATTAACAACAGGTTTCGTTGCGGTTACCCCGGTCTAACCGGCCCCCGGAGGCCAGCACCGGCGCGAACCGGAGAAACCGAGGAACTACTCGCCGCGGACCCAGCGGACAGCGTTGCCGAAGATATCCTGCTCACCGATGCCCGGAATGTTGCGCATCAGGCCCTCGCGGAAACGCTCCGGGTGGCCCATCTTGCCCAGAATCCTGCCGTCAGCACTGACAATGCCCTCAATGGCGTAAGAAGAACCGTTCGGGTTGGCTGGCGCTGCCATCGTCGGCACGCCCTCGGCACCACCGTCGGCATCGCCATCAGTATCGACGTACTGGAAAGCGACCTGACCGGCCTCAAACAGTCGGCGAGCCTCGTCCTCGGAAACCACGAAACGGCCCTCACCGTGAGAAACCGGCATGAGGTGGGTCTGGCCCGGCTCGAAACCGCGCAGCCACGGGGAATTCACGGTTGCCACGCGGGTGGTGGCGATGCGGGAAACGTGGCGCAGCTGGCGGTTGTGGGCCAGGGTCGGCGAGTCCTCGCGGAGCTGCGCCGGGTCACCATACGGCAGGAAACCGGACTTGACCAGCGCCTGGAAACCGTTACAAATACCGAGCACGAGACCGTTTCCGGCCACGAACTCCTTGACGGCGGCTGCGACATCGTCGGAACGCAGGAACGCGGCGATGAACTTAGCCGATCCGTCCGGCTCATCACCCAGGGAGAAGCCACCGGAGAACGCCAGGATGTCAGCGTCCTTGAGCTTCTCGATGAACGCCTTCGTGTCCTCCGCCAGCATTGCCGGGGTCAGGTTGCGGATCACGTGGAACTCGTAGGTAGCGCCAGCTGCGACGAATGCCTCGGCCATGTCGTATTCGGAGTTGGTACCCGGGAAGACCGGCAGCAGTACGTGGACATCCTTCTTGCCCGGGCTCTGCAGGTCGGTCTCGGTCTCGTTGACCTGGTTGGCGAACTCCGGCAGGGGCTCGCCCTCGTACTCATTGAGCGGGAAGACCTCGCGGTAACCGGACTCCATCGCCTCCAGGGCCTCCGAAACAGTGAAGGACTCCGCACCGAAGCGCAGCGTGCCCGACTCGTCGGTGGCACCGATCTTCACGGCCCCCGCACCAGCCCCCGCACCAGCACCCTCAACAGCCTGACCAGCCGGAACAGCCACAACGATGGAACCCAGCGGAGCCTCCGTCAGCGATACCTCAAGGCCCACGCCATTGCCCACAGCCATGTTGACCAGAGTCGCGGCCAGATCCGCGTTGGTAACAGCCGAGGCCGCAGCCGGACGCAGCTCACGCACAGCAGCAAACAGTTCATTGAGCTGCTCGTAGTTCGGTTCCCCGGACTCGAGCGGCTTGTGCGCAAACAGGTAGAGGTCGAAGTTACCGGCCGGGATTGCAGCGGACACAGCGTCGGTTTCGTCCATTGCAGCGACCGCAAAGGTCACCAGTGTCGCCGGCACGTGCAGGTCCTCGCCGTAGGTGCCGGACATGGAGTCCTTACCGCCAATGGCCGCAACCTGGAAGCCATCCTGAGCCTCGAGCAGACCGAGCAGAGCCTGCGCAACTTCGCCCCAGCGCTGCGGATCCTGGTCCAGGCGCTGGAAGTACTCCTGCACACTCAGCCAGGCGCCGCGCGGATCGCCACCGGCCGCTGCGAGCTTAGCCAGTGCCTCCACGACGGAGTAGGAGCCCATGAGGTACGGGGACTCGTCGGCAAGCGATGGCGAGTAACCCCAAGTCATGACGGACGCGGTGCTCGTGCCGCCATCGACCGGCAGCGTCTGGATCGACGCCTGCTCGTCGGTTTTCTGCGTCGCACCACCGTATGGCATGAGCACGGTGGAGCGGCCGACGGTCGAGTCGAACTGCTCGATCATGCCCTCCTGGGAGCCCGCCGTCGCCGCACGCAGCGACTCCAGCACGCTCGCCGGTGCCTGCTTTACGACGCCGCCCTCCGCAGCAACCATCTCGACGTTCTGGGCGCGGTCAGCGCCGTTGGTGTCGATGAACTCACGGGAGAGGTCGAAGACAACCTCGTCGCCCATGAACATGCGCAGACGGCCGGTGTCGGTGATATCTGCCAGCGCGACTGCCTCGATGTTCTCTTCGGCAGCGGCGGCGATGATGAAGTCGGCGTCCTCCGGGCGCACGACCAGCGCCATGCGCTCCTGGGACTCGGAAATTGCAATCTCGCGAGCATTCAGACCGGCGTACTTCAGTGGCACGCGCTCGAGGTGAATGTCAATGGAGTCAGCCAGCTCACCGACCGCAACGGACACGCCACCAGCGCCGAAGTCATTACAGCGGACAATCTTGGTAGCGACATCCTCGCGGCGGAACAGGCGCTGAATCTTGCGCTCGTTGACCGGGTTACCCTTCTGCACCTCGGCGCCGGAGCGGCCCAGCGAGTCCTCATCGTGGGCCTTCGACGAGCCGGTCGCACCGCCGACGCCGTCACGGCCGGTGCGGCCACCGAGCATGATCACCACATCGCCCGGCGCAGGCTCAAGGCGCTTGACGTTGTCTGCCGGGGCAGCGGCGACGACGGCACCGAGTTCCATTCGCTTAGCGACGTATCCCGGGTGGACCAGCTCGCGCACACCAGTGGTGGCCAGACCGATCTGGTTGCCGTAAGAGGAGTAGCCGGCTGCGGCACGAGAGGAAATATCGCGCTGTGGCAGCTTGCCCTCGAGGGTCTGCTCGCGCGGGGTGTTGATGTCACCTGCGCCGGACAGACGCATGGCCTGATAGACCCAGGAACGGCCTGACAGCGGGTCACGGATCGCGCCGCCGAGACAGGTGGAGGCACCACCGAACGGCTCGATCTCGGTCGGGTGGTTGTGGGTCTCGTTCTTGAACATGAGGAGCCACTTGCGGTCATCGCCCTCGACGTCGACATAGACGGAGCAGGCGTTGATTTCCTCGGAAACTTCCTGGTCATCCATAACGCCCGTGCGACGCAGTTCGCGGCCCATGATGGTGCCCATATCCATCAGGGTGCGTGGCTTGTGAGTGCGGCCGTTGAGTTCACGCAGCTCGTCGTAGCGACGCAGCGCGCGATCCAACTGCGCGGCAAAGCGCGGCTCGTTGTTCTCGATGGAGGTCAGCTCGGTGTTGAAGGTGGTGTGGCGGCAGTGGTCTGACCAGTAGGTATCCAGTGCGGATAGCTCCACCTCGGTCGGAGTGCGGCCCTCGGAGCGGAAGTAGTCCTGGATGGTCTTCAGATCGGCCAGCGACATGGCCATGCCGTCGGCTGCGAGCAGCTCGGCCAGGCCTTCGTCATCCAGCTCTGTGAAGCCCGGGTACTCCTTCAGCGGCTCAATCTCGCCCATGCTCGGACGGCGCAGGACGCTCAGGTTCTTCTCCCCCGACTCGACCGGGTTAATGAGGAAGGAGCGTACGGCGTCATTCACCGGAGAGTCGAAAACATACAGCGTTGCCGAGGTGATCTGCGCGCGGGTTTCCGGGCGGAGTAGACGCAGGGCCTGCTCGGCGGCATCGGCACGCTGGTCGTACTGGCCAGGAAGAGGCTCGACAGCAAGGTAGTTCCCCAGCTCGGCGGGGGCCGGGAGCTCGACCAGCTCGTCGACACGCGAATCAGCAACTACCGACTCACGCAGCGCGACGAGGTCCTCCTCCGTCGCATCGAAAGCATCGTAGAGATAGTAGATTGCCACCTCACCGTCCTGGCCGATCGAGGACAGCAGCGTAGCTTCCTCATTGCGGAACTCGGGCTTACGGCGAACGGCTAGACGGGCGTCCATCAAGGCTCCTATCGAAATACGGGGAGGGCAACCGGGGTCTAAGTCTATTGCAACTGTTCAGGATAGGAAAATGTCCCCCGGTGTGCGAGGCGGCGCGGGGCGGAAGCCCCGATTGACCAAGTACAAGGCCAGGCTAATCGGATTCGGCCAGGCAAAGGCTGCGCGGGGGTGTTGGAGGTACGGCCGTGGCGGCTCAGGGAGGTGGTGAGTCGGGCGGCAGGTCCGGGTTGGTGCCTGTTGCTGCGCGTTGCTGAAGCAAGGGAGCTGGTTCGTTGTCTTATCGATGCATAGTTCACCCATCGATTCGCTATAGCCTGGCCACAAGTGAACAGCGCATCGACAAGTGCACACGTAGCACCCACAGCGCGCGCATAAGTGGCGCAAAACCATCGACAGGTCACGAGAAACCATCGATAAGTGACCGAACCCTGGCCACAAGTGAAGGATCGCGCTGCCCCGCCCCGCAATGCCTCGGCTCGCGCTGCACTGCCAGGTAATAAAAACAAAAAGACCCGCACCTACAAGGTGCGGGTCTACATGGTGCGCCCGAAGGGATTCGAACCCCTAACCTTCTGATCCGTAGTCAGATGCTCTATCCGTTGAGCTACGGGCGCGTGTGGCGGAGGCGAGAGGATTCGAACCTCCGGCCCGTCGCAAGACAGGCAACTCCTTAGCAGGGAGCCCCATTCGGCCGCTCTGGCACGCCTCCAAAACCACTGGCATCGATCCCGCTTCAGCAAAGCTGTTCGCCATTGCGTTGACAAGACCAAATAACCGCAGCCAATCCTACAGAACACAAGAATTGAAAAGCAAAACACCCGCGAAGCCACCGAATACGGCACCACAAATAGCGACCACACCTTGGGATTTTGCGGGGATTTTGTACTGCCCAATCCGGACCATGTTCTACAGTTAGGCCTATGACCAACGATGCATCTTCAGTTCAGCCCAAAACCCGTGCCGACCTCGAACAGGTTCCGGCCTATGTTCCGGGCAAGACTGTGCCCGGCGCGCTGAAGATTGCATCCAATGAAATGACCCAACCGCCGCTGCCCTCGGTGGTGGAGGCCATCTCGCAGACCATCTCTGACCCAACTACCAGTCCGAACCGCTACCCGGACATGGGCGCGGTTGACCTGCGCATTAAGCTCGGCGAACACCTGCGCCTGCCCATGGAGCAGGTCGCGGTCGGCTGCGGCTCCTCCGCTCTGTGCCTGCAGCTTGTGCAGGCCACCTGTGCGGATGGGGATGAGGTCGTGTTCCCGTGGCGCAGTTTCGAGGCCTACCCCATTCTCGCTCGCGTCGCCGGGGCTACTCCGGTGCCGGTGCCGCTGGATGCGCAGGGTCGCAATGATCTTTCAGCTATGGCCGCCGCTATCACCGACCGCACACGTCTGGTTTTCGTCTGTAACCCCAACAACCCAACGGGCACGACCGTCACTCGCGAGGCATTCGCGGAATTTATGGCGCAGGTTCCGGGCGATGTTGTGGTTGCTCTCGACGAGGCCTACATCGAGTTGGTGGACGAGGCCACTCACGCCGCTACCCCGTTGGCTCATGAGCTGCTGGATACCTACCCCAACCTGGTTGGCTTGCGCACATTCTCCAAGGTCTACGGCCTGGCCGGGCTCCGCGTGGGCTACATGTTCGGTCCGGAGAAGCTTGTGGAGGCCGTGAATAAGGTCGCTATCCCCTTCTCCGTAAACACTCTTGCGCAGATCGCCGCGCTCACCTCGCTAGACGCACAGGAAGAGCTCACCGCCCGCATCGCCGAGGTCCGCGCACAGCGCGTCGCTGTCACCGAGGCCATCAACGCCGCCACCGGCCGCGAGACGGTGCTGCCGAACTCGCAGGCCAACTTCATTTGGATTGGTGAGGATCGGATTGCCGATCTCTCTTTGCTTGACGACGTCTCGGTGGCCACCACCACGGATCTCGGTGACTTCTTGGCGCAGCGCAACATTCTCATCCGCTGCTTTGCCGGCGAAGGTGCTCGCATCACCATCACTACCGAGGAAGAGACCTCGCAGCTGCTGGCTGCGCTAGGAATTGAGCACTAGCAGCTATCGCTCAGCTAGCAGGTGCCGGCGCGGCCAGTGGTTGCGCCACCACTGCGCTCAATCGCCTTTGCGATGCGGTCGAGCATCTGCTGGCCGGTCTCATAGGTGCCGTCGTCAGGCTGGGCTGCGATAGCGACACCAACGAAGGTGCCCGGCTTCTTGCCCGGCAGATAGCCGAACTGCCGCACAAGGTAGACGCCTTCATCATCGGGGCCCCAACCGCCCTTGAAGTGGGCACCGCGGATGCGTCCGAGGCCGTAGGACTGCTCGTCGGCAATCTGCCCCATGAGGTCAGCAACCTTTGGGCCCTCCTCGATGCACTGCAAATTGGCGCCGAAAACGGCTTGGTCGCGCAAATCCCACTGCGTCTGTCCGAAGACGGTGTATTGCGCGCGGATGCGGTCAGTGCCCATGACGGTGCGGGTGTCGTGGCCCTCTCGAAGGATTTTATTGGTGGTCTCGCCTGCGGTCGCGTCATCTCCCAGGGAGTACCACATGGACTCAGCCGCGTCGTTGTCGGAAACCGTGATTGCAGATTCCACCTGCGCGTCCACGCCCAATTGGCGCACATAAGCCACTGCGATTGGCACCTTGGAGGTAGACCAGGCCGGACCAGTTTTGAAATCCCCCGTGGAAACCACTTCGGAATCTTTATCCGGCGTTGCCAGAGCGGCGCCGGCCAAACCACCGAATTCCTTTTGCGCGGACTTCACGGCCTCGACAACTTCGCGAGGCATCTCACCGGGCACAACTTTCCCGCCGGAGGATGCGCCTCCGGGGCCGTCGTCAAGCGAATTGGACAGCGTCGGCGAGGGCATCGACGAGTCGGAGTTGGTGCCGATGGTGCAGGCGCTAAGACCGAGCGTGACGACGGCGGTTGCGGCCAGAGCTACTCGGAGACGTTTAGACAATGTGCACCGTCGCATTCGTACCGCCGGTGCAGGTGACAACCTCACCGTTATCGCGGCAGGTCATGGTGTAAGTCTTGCCAGTTGTTGGGCTGCTAGCGGTGACAGTACCGTTGAGCTTCTTCGTAAGTTGGTACTGCTCAACGAAGGAATTGCGCACGTTGGTGGCAAACGGGCAGGTTGTCGTGTTACCTCCGACATTTTCTGCATATACCAAGTTCAAATCACCCGAATCACCCGAGCCGGAGCAGTGGCGCCAACTCGATGGCGGCTGGAATCCCTCAGCGCGACGCTTCTTCTCAGCGGTCGACGACGTGGAGGAATCCTCAGTTCTAGCGGACTGAACCGACTGGGATGAGTTGCTGCCGGCTGAATTCACTCCCTTCGAATCGGAGAAGTAGAAGAAGGCCATTGCGCCGGCGAGGAGGGAAACCGCAACGAGCGCCAGGACAATAACCGCGATGGTCAGCCCCTTATTGTCATTGCTCGGTGCAGCAGCCGGCCCAGCTTGCGGGCCAGGGACATAGGGGGCGGGGCGGTACGGTTCAGGCTGCTGGGACTGTTGATACTGCTGCAGATACTGCGCTTGCCCCTCAGCCTGCTCCCACTGTGCCCCATCCACAGCGCTCCACGCATTTGCCGGCGTATCTGCAGAGGGCTGATCATCTGACGCGTCCGGATTTATGCTCCACTCACCGAACGAGTCGTCCGAGTGGTTGCTCCGATTCGTTGCCATTGTTCGACCTTTTCCCTCAATACCGTCCGCCAGTTTGACGCTGGGTTTGTATTACAGCAAGACCGAGCTTACCGGTTTTGGCAAATTGCCCGTATTGTTTCAGGCCACAACGGTTTCGGGTCCATGTCATGCAGCTTTTCCACCGAGTGCCCCGGGTTGAAGTGGATTTCAGTTCCTGTATTCAACGAACCGTCGGCAATCGCGTCGGCGCCCCCTTGGCGATGGTGTCATTGACCACCAGTTCCTGAGCATGTGCGATACTGCCGAATCCCGCACATGTCCGCGCATGTCATACCTGCGGCCGGAGAGAATGCAGCAATGCGCGCAATACCGCGGTTACGTACGGTACGACTATCCGTCGCTGACCCCACCACATACGCCAATTTTGAAGACAAATGAAGAAACCCCCCAGTAGAACAACTACCGAGGGTTTCCATCTGCGGAAGCAGGGGGATTTGAACCCCCGGAGGTGTGACCCTCGCTGGTTTTCAAGACCAGTGCATTCGGCCGCTCTGCCATACTTCCAACGACAACATCATAACCGCATACCGCCGTGAGGCAGCAAACGCCCTCATAACACCCCTTGCCAGCACCTTTCGCTAGTCTTCTCATCCCAAACCACACCCCAAGCATCCACCTCTACAGACATAACTATTTTTGCTAATTGCAAAAGAGCTTGAAATACCGCGTGCATAACCAGTTTTTGCATTACCTTTGAAGACTATGAAGGCAATCATTCAGACTGATCTTTCCAACCCCCGCGCCCTGGAATGGGCCGATGCTCCGGAACCGACTCTCGAGGATGGGCAGGTGCTGGTCAAGGTCAAGGCCGCTGGAGTAAACCGCGCTGACCTGCTGCAGGCCGCTGGCCACTACCCGCCACCGAAAGGCGTGACCGACACCCTCGGCCTGGAGTGCGCGGGTGTCATTGAAGAGGTCAAGGGCGACTCTCAGGGCTGGAAAGTCGGCGACGAGGTCTGCTGCCTTCTCTCCGGTGGCGCTTACGCCGAAAAGGTCGCAGTCCCGGCCGGCCAGATTCTCCCACTGCCACATGGCTACTCCTTCACCGAGGCCGCATCTATCGTCGAGGTTGCCTGCACGGTGTTCTCGAATGTCGTGATGATTGCCGGCCTAAAGGAAGGCGATCTACTACTGGTTCACGGTGGCGCGGGTGGCATCGGCACTTTCGCTATTCAGATGGCCAAGCAGCTGGGCGCTCGCGTCGCAGTCACCGCCGGGTCGGCGGAGAAGCTGGCTAAGTGCAAAGAGCTCGGCGCCGACATCCTCATCAATTACAAAGAAGAGGACTTCGAGGAAATCGTCACAGCTGAGGGCGGTGCCAATGTCATTCTGGACATCATGGGCGCAAAGTACCTCGACCGAAACGTCAAGGCCCTGGCGAAGGACGGCCACCTGGTCATCATCGGCATGCAGGGCGGCGTAAAGGGCGAGCTCAACATCGGCCGCCTGCTGAGCAAGCGCGGCTCCATTACCGCCACCGGCCTGCGCTACCGCGATCTAGCTGACAAGGCTCGCATCGTCAACGCCACAGAGGACACCATCTGGCCAATGCTTGCCGACGGCACCGTCACCCCTCAAATTCATGAGGTCATGGATATGCGCGACGCGGCCAAGGCCCACGAACTGCTCGACAGTGGCGCGGTCAGCGGCAAGATTGTGCTGACCGTCTAGTTAGCTGACCGCCTAGTTAACCGAGCGAGGCAACTGCGCGCACAAGCTGGTCAATGTCGTGCGGTGTATTGAACGGCTGGAGGCCGACTCTCACGGCACCTCCAGCCTCAGCGATGCCCATGGCCTCCAGCAGTGGCGATTCGTATGCATCAACAATGCTGGTCACCAGGCCATTATCCAGCAGCCTATCCACGACCACCTTCGCCGACACCCCATCGACGAGGAAGCTAACGCGCGGAATGTGCTGTGCTCGCGACACACTCGCGAAAGAATCATCTTCGGTATCCATGCCGATGATGTACACCCGCGGCAGGGTCATCAGCGCCGCAATCAGGCGCTCCGACAACGTCGTCAAGTAGCGAGAAACCTGCGGCATCGCCGTTTCAATGCGGTGCCTACGCGACCCCCTCGCCGTGCTATCCAGCGATGCCAGGTGCAGCACCGATTCCGACACCCCACCGAGCAGTGCCGGCGACACCGGGGAAACCTCAATCCGCTCGACGCCGCGCGCATTCGGCACATAGCTTAACGACGTCATGCGCTCGAACATCTCGGGATCCTTGAACACCAAAGCTGCGACCTCAGGCCCGCCCAGCACGGAGGCGTCAACCAGCATGATGTCGGCGCCCAGCTTGCTCATCGACACGTCGCGGTAGGCAACAATATCCGAGACATCGACCAACACCCAGGCGTTGGAGTGCTCATGCACCCGCCGAGAAATGTCAGCTACCGGCGCAATGGTGCCAACGAATGGATCCGCGGCCGGGACGACAACAAGGCGAGTGCCCTCGTCTACAAGTTCGTCGAACTGCCAGGAGGGCAACGTACCCGAGGACAAGTCAGCCTCAGCAATGCGGACTTGAGCCCCGTAGAGATTGGCTGCCCGGCGTAGTGGTGCGTGTACGACCTGCGAACCGATGCGAGAAATCACCAGGTTAGAGCCGAGCGTCAAGCGTCGACTCATTGCGGAGGTGAACTGCTCCATGAGCACCTCACGCGAAGAACCCAACACCACACCGGCGACCGGACCGCCAGTGAGGTCTGCAAAAGCCCGGCGCGCACTGGCGGTTAGTTCCGCTGCAGCGGGCACCCCCGAGCTGCGCGACTGGCCATGAGCCCCCGCCCCAGTCTCACCTGGAAGGGACTTCTGCGCATTGCGAAATGCAGAAATCATCGCAGCCTGAACACGTTCGGGCACCTGGGTGCGTTGACCCGCATTGAGGTATGTCCACCCGTCGGAAAGCGACGAGTAAGCACCCCTGGTTGTAGGCACATCGAAGGCCATGAAAACCCTTTCCCGGTTTTGAATTCAAGCTGCGATATCTATTTCAGAATTAACCGTGCAATCACCCACGAATCGAGTGTCCATGCCTCGAACCGTGTATCGCTTGCACATCTTAGTTGGAGCCAATTCTATCGAAGCAACCCCCTATAGGATAATCTTTATCCCTTTTTAGTAGTTGCTTAAAATTGGCTGAACTTTTCCTGCCTGTAGCCATGCGCAAGCACTCCCGATGCGTGAATCATATGCACCAGCCGCAGACCATAAAGCAGTTACAGCGGCGATTGTATGTAAGTTTTCCAGAGTCACATAACCAATCACATAACCAGTTGTGAAACCAGCCTCAGAAGCACCACGTAACCACCAATGACAACCATCCCACGCGACCGTCGTTCGCCGTCATGACGTGGAATAATGGCTCGCCCGGCGCTGTCGGTATTCAATCTAATCCGCCCTTGCTAGTAGTTTGGAGACGTGACTAACGCAGAAAATGATTGCCAATCCGCAGACGCAGCCGACCAGTCTGCCGATACTGTGCGCAATGGCTCCGCTCTCCGCACGGAGGAAACCCTCCGCCGCGACATTGCGCGAATGGTTGACGCAACGGGTGAGGCACCGGCTTTCAAGTCGCGTTCCCGTACCATGGGCGCTGCCTGGCGGGATCTGGCTACCGGCTTTGGCCAGCGCGAACTGTGGCTGCAACTGGGCTGGCAGGACATCAAGCAGCGGTACCGTCGCTCCACGCTTGGCCCGCTGTGGATCACCATTGCCACCGGCGCAATGGCCCTGGCTCTCGGCCTGCTGTACTCGCTGCTGTTCCAGCAGGACCTGGCGTTCTTCCTGCCGCACGTGACCGTTGGTCTGATTATCTGGGGCTTCATCTCCGGCTGCGTGCGCGAGGGCGCAACCGTCTTCATTGAAAATGAAGGCCTCATCAAACAGTTGCCCAGTGCGCTGAGTGTTCACGTCTACAGGCTGGTGTGGCGTCAGTTGCTTTTCCTGGCCCACAACATGGTGATCTGGCTGATTCTCGTGCTGGTCTTCCGTCCGGATTTGGGCTGGAACTTCTTCCTGGTCATCCCCGCGATGGCGCTGCTGGTGGTCAACGGTGTGTGGGTGACGATGTTCTTCGGCATCATCGCTACGCGCTACCGCGACGTGGCACCACTGCTGGATTCCCTAATTCAGCTGGTGTTTTACATGACTCCGATTGTGTGGACCACCAAGACACTGGAGGAACAGGGCGGTGCCGTCGCCGAACGCGCACGCATCGCAGAGATCAATCCCCTGTTCCACTACCTGGAAATCATCCGCGCCCCACTGACCGGCCAGCCGGTGGATACCTACCACTGGTGGGTCGTCCTTGCCTGCACCGCAGTTGGCCTGCTGCTGGCACTCGGGGCCATGCGCCTGTGGCGCTCCCGCGTGAGCTACTGGGTTTAGGCCGCAAAGGCCGTCGTAAAGCGAATAGAACTAGCAAGGGATAAGCATGGTCAGCATTGATACTTACAACGCGTGCGTTGACTTCCCCATTTTCGACGCCAAATCGCGGTCGATGAAGAAGGCGTTCCTCGGCGCCGCGGGTGGTGCGATTGGCCGCAATGACTCCAATGTCGTGGTCATTGAGGCGCTGAAGGACATCAACATCCATCTGTGTGAGGGCGACCGCGTCGGCTTGGTAGGCCACAACGGAGCGGGTAAGTCCACGCTGCTGCGACTACTGTCGGGAATCTATGAGCCCACGCGCGGTGCCGCCGATGTGCGCGGGCGTGTGGCTCCGGTGTTCGACCTCGGTGTCGGCATGGACCCGGAGATCTCCGGCCTGGAAAACATCATCATCCGTGGCCTGTTCCTGGGGCAGACGCGCAAGCAGATGAAATCCAAGCTCGACGAAATCGCAGAATTCACCGAACTCGGCGATTACCTGCACATGCCCTTGCGCACTTACTCCACCGGTATGCGCGTGCGTCTGGCGCTCGGTGTGGTCACGTCCATTGAGCCGGAGATTCTGCTTCTCGACGAAGGCATCGGAGCCGTCGACGCCGCATTCATGGCGAAGGCCCGAACGAAGTTGACCGAATTGGTCGACCGCTCCGGTCTGCTGGTGTTTGCGTCGCACTCGAATGAATTCCTGGCGCAGCTGTGTGACACGGCACTGTGGATTGATCACGGTACGGTTCGACAGGCAGGGCTTGTCGACGAAGTGGTCGAAGCCTACGAAGGTAAAGAGGCCGCCGACCAGGTGCGCAACGTGCTCGCGCAGCGCAGGTAGCAGCTTCGCGGGGAGCTGGGCGCGGGTCCATAGTGGCCAAGCGGGCGGCTCGCGAGCAGATTGCGGGCGGAGCGGGTGGTTGGCGAATTGCTCACCCGGAGCAACATGGCAAGATAGACAGCAATAAAAACAGTAATAAACGGTACGTCCCCGATGGAGAACGAAGTGAGCGAAAACTCGGCTGACCACCCAAAGCACGATGAGGCAGCAACGGCCGCAATCGTGGTGACTCACAACCGCATCGAGGACCTGCGTCAATCGCTTCCCATCGTTGCCAGCCAGACCCACATGCCGAAATGGCTCATCATCGTCGACAACGGCAACGACCCGAAGGTCAAGGAGCTCGCTGAGCAGGTGGCGGCGCAGCAGTCGTCGGAAAGCGGATCGGCGCCGGAAATTCACTACCTCGGCTCCAAGACGAACCTGGGCGGCGCTGGTGGTTTCGCACTGGGCATGCTGACTGCGCTGTCGCTGGGCGCGGAGTGGATTTGGTGCGCCGATGATGACGGGCGCCCGGAGGACTCCTACGTGCTGAAGGCGCTGCACAGCTGCGCGCGACGTCACCAGCTCGACGCTGTCTCGCCGGTGGTCTGCGACATTAAGGCCCCGAACAAGCTGGCATTCCCCCTGCGCCGCGGGCTGGTGTGGCGCCGTCATCGCGAAGAGCTTTTCGAAAGCGGCATCAACCCCAAACTCCCGGAAGTACGCGACTCCGAGGGCACGAAGTGGTTCACCAACTTCGCAGATCAGAAGGCTGCGACCGGGCTCGAACTGCCTAGCGACCTCGAGACCATCGACGGCAACCACGACCTCCTGCCCGGCATCGCATCCCTGTTCAACGGCGCGCTGTTTAGCGCCCGCTCGCTGGAACAGCTCGGCGTTCCCGACTACCGCCTATTCATCCGCGGCGACGAGGTCGAATTCCACCGCCGCCTGGTCCGCTCCGGCCTCCGGTTCGGCACATGCTTGACGACGGCCTACCTGCACCCCTCCGGCTCGGGTGAATTTGTGCCCATTCTCGGCGGCAAGATGCACACGCAGTACCCGACCAATGACTTCAAGCGCTACTTCACCTACCGCAACCGCGGCTACCTGATGAGCCAGCCCGGCATGCGCAAGCTCATGCCACAGGAGTTCCTGCGCTTCGGCTGGTTCTTCCTGGTCCAGCGTCGCGATGTCCGCGGCTTCTACCGCTGGTTCAAGCTTTTAAAGCAGGGGCGCGCAGAGAACTTCGAGCGCTTCGATCCGAAGTCGAAGTAGTTCGGGCTGGGGCGCTGGGGAGGGCGCTGGGGCTGCTTGCTGGGGGGCTGGCTGGGGGGCTGGCTGGCGTTGCGGCGCTGGGGCTGGTGGGGCCGAGGTTGCGCTGGCCTGCATATTTGACCTCGCCCGGGTCATCTAGTCCGCATTTCGAGTGCTCAGCTCGCAAAAGCGTTACCTAACCCCTGGTTCCCTTCTACTCCACTGACATATCGATGAGGTATTCACTCATCGATGCGCTACAGCCTGCGCATAAGTGAATAGTCCTACGATAAGTGCGCGGGCCAGGACAACAGCGTGGCCATAAGTCCTGAAATGTCATCGACAAGTGGCGGGAAGTTGGCCATAAGTGAGCACGACGGCCAAAAAGCGTCGATGAGTCTTGAAAACCGTCGATGAGTGAAGTGAAACTGGCTATAAGTCGCTGGAAATCCGAGCCAGCCCGCTCGAAATCGTTCCAAGTCCGGTCAGCACAATTGCGACAGGTCAGCAACTGAACCTAGCTGGAGTCGCGAGAGGTCGGTGCATTTTCCAGAAGCTGCAAACGCTGCTTACGCTGCTGGATTCTGGACTCACGGAGCTGCCGATCTTTATACGGGACAGTGGCTTGACGAAAACGCCCAACTTCGGACGAAAATACCAACCCACCTGCCTGAATGCGCTGCCTCTGCCGAATAGCGAACTGTCGCAAGACCTCCACGCAGTCCCCATTAATGACCTGTGACCATTGGAAGCGGAGTACATCTAAGTGGAGGTTCCTCAGACGCTTCTCACGAGCTTGCTCCTCCAGAAGTACAGTCTCCGTAGCCGCTACCCCACCACCGGAATACTTAGTCAGCCCATCGAACTCAATGATCAAATTCAGATGAGGCACATAGAAATCGACGCGCCCAATGAATCCTTCACTGTCATAGAACTCGACTTGCTGCATGAGCACGCATTTTTCGTCGTAAAGCGTGGCAATTCCTGAGTCGATTATGCATTTCTTTGTGATTGACTCACCGATGGTTTCGCTGTGTTCACTGGCAGTTCCGAGTAGCTCACGGGCACGACGGGTTCCCGGCGAGCGTGGGTAATTTGTGAGGACCGTATGCAATTCTTCGAGCTCACACCACTGCCGTAGTGCGGTGTCAACGATGATTGGCCCGTTTTCGGACTCGGCGGAGCGGCAGATATCGATGACGGTTTTCGGCACATCGGTAACGTAGCGCCCACCAATGCGAACGATGTCTTGTTCGAGAATCTTGCCACCGACATGGCGCAATCCGCCGCCGGGTCGGCGCAGGCCGGAATTGGCAAGCGCGATTGTGGCATTTCGAACAAGCAACGGGATGCCATGCAGCGCAGCGGCTGCTTCGCCTGTGATAACTGTCCCGGAGCCCGGTTTGACCAGTGCCTTTATCTGCAGTTGAAAACGTTCGAATGCTGACAAAGCATTCCAGCGAGAGCAATCAATGTAGGTGCCATACGCCAGCCTGAGCAGGGATTTATCTCGAATATTTGTGCTTTCGACGTGCCCGTGCAGATTATCCAGCTCTGACTTGGCACTGACATATTCACAAGGATGCTTGATTTGCTTCTGCGCAGCGGCCTGAATAAGGCCATCGGAATCGTAAGTCCAGGTAGGCATTGGTTTGGACACACTCCCCGAGGTCGGCTACAGGCATTCACACATTGGAATTAGTGCCTTCATTTATGGCCGACTCCGTGAAAATTGGCAGCAGAAAAGCCGCCGAATTGCCCTTATCTGTGGACAATTTGGCGACTGTGGATAACTGCGTAGAAGCTAATTCAGGCTAATTCCGCGGCGCATTCTCGAGGACGATTCCAGAAGGAACTCCCGGGTCAGATGGCCAGTAGTATTCGTCATCGGCGAAGGTAATTGTTGTGCGCTCACCATCGTTGTGCAGAGCGGGATTAATCACGGCTGTCTTAATCTCGCGCGTATCCGGCCCGCCTTGCCCAGATAGCTTCGCCGTTACCTCGGTCGGTTGATCCAAAACCAAGATGGCATAGGGGCCTTTATCCTGCGCACCAGGATTTGGGTCCTGTCGCTGCTCATAGGCAAGAACCTCCGCTCTGGTCTGAAACACTTTCACGGTTCCCGTGAGCGAATTGGCTCCAGACGTTGTCGCCGAAGAATCCGAGTCCGAAGTCCCGGACGCTCGCGAATGAGACCCCGAATCAGACCCAGACCCCGAGGCCTGCTGCCCCGACGTCGGATTCGGGCCACCATCGTCCCCAACACTGCCGCCAGCACCGTTGTCATCAGCAGCCACGGCATTGCTTTCGCTTGACGACGACACACTGCCCTCGGCAACCCCCGCACCACTATTTCGATCCCTGGAGACCTGGAGGGAAAGGAACAGCGCCAACCCCAGGACAATTAGGACCAACAACACCAATATGGCGATGAGCTGTTTGCGCGTCTTGTCACCTGGGTTAGACGTGGGCGAAGGCATAGTCATGACCGTAAAGCTACTCGCCTTGGAAGAACTTTTCCCAGTTGTCTTCGCTGGTCAAAGATGGCACGGCAGCACGCCACTGCTTCGCCAGGTCGTCCCACTTGGAGGACAGTTCGCGCATGAGGCTGATGGTCTCGGCACGCATGGACTTTTCCTTATCCAGGTCGCGGACCAGGTGACGCACACCGTTCTGGGAAGCATCGGTGACCCAGACATCGTCGAAGGTGGAAATGTGCCACCAGAAGGCGTCCTCGAAGGCCACAGCCACCGGACCCGGGCGCTTCTTGCCCATCTGGGTGTACGCAAGCCGCTTTGCCATCGTCTTGTTTTCGCTGGAGATTTCGTGTGACGGTGGGCGAACCGGAGTCAGACCACCCGGCATCTCGTGCATCGGCAGCAGCTCGGTCTCCGGGAAGTTCTTTCGACCAGCAGAAATGCGTGCGAAGTCGCCCTGCGATGCGTTCTTCAGCACCTCCGGGCCACGCAGCAGGTCACGAACAGCTTCCATCTGCGTCCAGGCCAGGCCGTAGCGCATAGAGACCAGGTTCGAGAGGATTCGTCGTGAAGCGACGTTGACCATGTCCTTCGCGGTGACGTCGCCGTGCATGGTGGCGGCGATGAGGGAGTTGCGCAGGCCGAAGTACTGGGCGGCGTTTTCGATGTCCTTCCAATAGAAATCGGCGTGCCAGACGGCTGCGCCCGGAATGGTGTCGGTCGGGTAACCGGCCTTGGCAGCACGGAAACCGTAGTCGATGTCGTCGTACTGGAAGAACAGCGGCAGCGCCAGGCCAATCTTTTTAATGACCTCGGACGGCACCAGGCAGGTCCACCAGGCGTTGTAGTCAACACCCAGGCGACGCAGCTGGTGGTACTTGCGCACGTCCACGTCGGCGTAACCGAACTTGGGGTCGTTCTCCTCGACGGTCAGCGCCTTCCAGTTGTAGGTCTCGCCGGTGCGGAAGAGACTGGTCGGGTTGAACAGGAAGAGCATCTGCGCGCCGAGCAGCATCGGCTTTTCCGCGCACACGGCCAGAGCGGATAGGCGCAGGGTGGTTTCGGGTTCGGGCCGGATGTCGTCGTCGGTAAGCAGCACCATGCAGTCGCCCGCAGCGGTGGCATCGCGCATGCCGCGGGAGAAACCGCCGGCGCCGCCGAGGTTCGGCTGGTGGACGACGTTCAGGCGCTCGCCGAGGATCTCCTTGGCCCAGATGAAGTCAGCTTCGTCGGCTGGGTGCTGTTCGCCCTGGTCAACGACACGGATGGTGCGAACGCGCTCAAGGGCTGGCAGGTCCTCAGCCAGCGTGGCGACGGTTCGAGCACAGTCAACCGGTCGGTTGTAAGAACAAATGACCAGGTCAGTCGGAATATCACGCTTGATAGCCGACTTGGGCACAACATAGCGGACATCGGAAATCTTTGCGCCTGCGTCCTCGGTGTCGAAGCGCAGGTGAATGGCACCGCCATCGGCGAAGCGGTCCAGCGGGACGGTCAGGCGCACCTCTTCATTGGCAGAACCCGACATCGGCGAGTGTTCACCGGTCCAGTTGCCGTCGGCATCCGAGCCGCCCGCTGCCCAGGAGTCCTCCAAGCGGAGGTGGCCCCCAATATCCTCGGTGTAGGCCAGCACACGCGCGGAACCGACCACGCGCGCGCGGATTTCGACCTGCTTAATTGAGGTCCAGCGCTGCCAGTAAGAGGCTCTGAAGCGACCGAAGTAGGTGTCAGTGCGCACTACGGTGTGGCGACCGAGCGTGATCGAGTTACGGGTGGCCTGCACCGAGCTGTCGTAGGCGCCAACGCCTTCGACTCGGTAGTACAAATCCGGCTCCACCCAGTCTGCGGGCGGAGCAAACAGCACGCGCTGAATAGTCAGCATGTCAACATCGGTTTCGGCGGTCAGCTGAGTGGATTCCTTATTAGAAGCAGTCGAAGTCACGTCCCCCAGCGTATCGCGCTATTTCACACGGAAGATGAATACACGCTGAATGATGAAGTTAATTACCGTCGCAACGCCCTGCGCGACAACGAATGCGCCGAACTGTGCCCACTGCGCGTTCCAGCCCCAGGATTCGACGAGCCAGGGCTGCAACACGTTGAAAATACCGACCTGCGTGGCGTAAGTGATCAGGTACAGCACCGCAACTGCCAGCACCTTCTTCGCCGAGGACTTCGCCTTGAAGGTCCAGCGGCTGTTAATGATGTACGCCGTAATCGTGCCGAAAACCCAGCCGACCGTCTTGCCCCAGAAGTTGGTCGCCCCGAAGACGTTGAGCATGATGAACGTCAGGCCGAAGTCCACCACCGCCGCGATGACGCCGGAGATGATAAAGCGCATCATCTGCACTTTCAGTCCGTGCTCGTCCTTGGTCTCCGTCGCCATCGGCACTGCGGCCGAGTCCTCTACGACAAAGCCATTTTCGTGGGAGCCGTTTCCGAGCTTGCCGTTTTCACGGTTCGTGTTTTCATTTGCTGTTTCATTCGCTGACACGCCTAGAAATTCTAGGCCACCGGCCAGCTAACAAACAGCCAGCGCGAACATGAAGAGGCAATAAAGAGGAGAAACGAACTAACGCCGCAGCGCCTCACGCAGCAGATCCAGCCGCTCCACTGGCGAGAGCGCATCCTCCCCAGCTAGGCCCAACGCACTCATCTCCGCCCAGCTAGCCGCCGCCAATTCCTCCACATCCTCGCCGGATAGCGGGATGCCCTCGTCGCTCTCCCAACCGAGGCGCTCCATGACATGCGCCGCCACATCATGCCGCAGCTCATCCGAGGTCAGCGCCGCCAAACACAGCAGCTCCACCAACGCCGCATCGTGCCCGGCTGGGTCTTTCTCGGCGTCCTCTATAGGCAATGCACGCAATCGCTTGACGACGCTCTCCCCCGCCTCCCCGGTCAATTCCAGCGCGGTTGATTCCGACCTCTGCAGGTCCAGAGCCTGTAACAGGGGCACGAATTCAAACACCCCCGACCTCTCGATGATGTCCACGACATCGGCACGAGCGGTGGCCAACGTATTTTGAATAGAGTCCCGTCCGGTCAATTCCCTATTGATTGCGGCAATATCTACCGGCTCCTCCGCGTCCACATCCCCCAGTGCGCGGATAGCACCCGAGCCACCGATGCACAGGGCATCCGGTGTGGCCTCATCGCGGGCAAAAGCTTCTCTGACCTGCAAGGTATGTTCCCACAGGCCCCACTGCCAGATAAGGGTATCGCCGGGACTTTGCAGCACCTCGGCAACTGTGGTGGATAAGGGAACATCGACGACTTCGCCCGCTGCGGGTCTGCCGCCAGTCACCAGCTGCGCCACAGACTCCACCGCAGAGCCGGGCAAATGGAACTTCGTCGGCACGCTTTCGTCGCCCCACCCAAAGATGACCGCTAACACGCGGGACAGGCTTCGCAGATCCATCTGGTCATTGACCCCGAAGACGCGGTGGGCACTGCACGGTTCTTCCTCTAAAGAGGCACCGATAATGAGCGTGGCCGGTTCCGTGGCCACGCGAACGCCTGGGAAGGCGACTACGTTATCGGTCTGTGCTGCCATACTTCACAGCGTACGCAGGAAAAACAAGGTGGCCTGGATAGCAAAAACTCGCTACAATGCGCGCGTTTTTACCAGCGGAATCTGGCGCGGCTCCGCGCCCCACGGCTCTGCCAAGTACTTGCGACGCAGGCGCTGCGACTCCACAGCCATCCACTGCGCCACCAGCTCTTCTACCCCGCGGGCAAGCCCCAGCACCGGTCCTGCGACTTTTTCGCCAACATGCGGAAAATCAATGACCTCCACGTCGTTGACCTTGGGAAACCGCGGCTCCGTCAGATTTCCCTTGCCGGGCTTGGCCTTCTCTTCCTTCGCGGCGGCGCGCAGCTGTCCGATGTGGTCACGAATACCGGCCACCGATGCTGGCAGGTCCACCACCGTGGCCCCCGCCTGCTCAATCGCCTGCGATAGCAGGTCCGCCCCCTCAGCCCCCTCAGCACTCTCAGCTGAAGCGTCACCGTCACCATCGCCCGCGGTCACAGTTGCAACAAAGCAACCGGTGAGCAGATTGGTGGCGGTCTCCAGGGCTCCGTCGTCAAGCGGATCCACCAGCCATGCACCCGACAACCTCTCGCCTGCAAAGGACGGCGAGAGCTCCACATGCCAAATGACAACGGGCGATGTGGAACTACATACGGCAAGGGTCTGCGGAGTAGCAGCGGGCGTGGACGTCATGAGGTTGATGGTATCGCGAGTGACGGATTCGAAGCGGGGTAGCCTGTATCGCATGTTCGACTTTTTTAAGAAGAAGCCGCGCGAAACCATCAACATGGCCGCCGAGTACACCAATACCCCGCTGTCGAACCAGATGGTCATGCTGTTCGCCGAGGAACTGCCCATCCTCGACAGCACAGAGCGCGCACAGGTCTACCGCGCACTCGAGGCCTACGACGGCCCGCAGATCACCTCGCAGGAAATGCTGCCGGAAGAGATCCGAAAAATTATGGATCTATAGCCCCTCCGTACATTTCGCTCGCTTTCCGACGGCCCGTGCGCGGCCTCAAGCGTGACCAACACCTCGGAGCGTCACGGGCGACGGAGCCGGTGCAAGGGGGTAGCCTAGCCTTGATGTCCACTAACACTAACGGCAAGTCCAGCACCGATGCTTCGAACGGTGCCTACGGAGCCGTACACACAGAAGCCAGGACCCTAACCGGTTGGGGTCGTACTGCCCCCGCTAAGTCCCAGGTGCTGTCGACGCCGGACTTGGATGAAATCGTTAACGCCGTCAAGGCTGTCGCAGACCAGAACTCCGACAAGCCTGCCCACCTGCGCCGCGGTGTGATTGCCCGCGGTATGGGCCGCTCCTACGGCGACCCCGCCCAGAACTCGGGCGGTCTTGTCATCGACATGCAGAAGCTCAACAAGATTCACTCCATTGATCAGGAGTCGGCGATTGTTGATGTCGACGGCGGTGTCACGCTGGATCAGCTGATGAAGGCTGCACTGCCCTACGGCCTGTGGGTACCGGTACTGCCGGGTACTCGCCAGGTGACCATCGGTGGTGCCATTGGTCCGGATATTCACGGTAAGAACCACCACTCCGCAGGTTCTTTCGGCAACCATGTGCTGTCGATGGAGCTGCTGGTCGCTGACGGCCGCATCCTGCACCTCGAGCCGGAGGGCTCCGCAGATGATCCGGACGGCAAGCTGTTCTGGGCAACTGTCGGCGGCATGGGCCTGACCGGCATTATTGTCCGCGCTCGGATCAAGATGACCAAGACCGAGACGGCCTACTTCATCGCCGATGGCGACATGACCCACACTCTGGACGAGACCATCGAGTTCCACTCCGATGGCTCCGAGGAGAACTTCACTTACTCCTCCGCGTGGTTCGATGCCATCTCGCCGGAGCCGAAGCTGGGACGCGCCGCAATCTCCCGCGGTTCGCTGGCAACCCTGGCTCAGCTGGAGGAATACGCCCCGAAGCTGGCCAAGGACCCGCTGAAGTTCAACGCTCCGCAGCTGGTGACCGTGCCGGATATCTTCCCGTCCTTCACCATGAACAAGCTGACCATGATCAGCATTGGTGAGCTGTGGTGGCTGAAGTCCGGTACCTACCGGAACCAGGTGCAGAACCTCACGCAGTTCTACCAGCCACTGGATCTCATCGGTGAGTGGAACCGCGGCTATGGCTCCAAGGGCTTCCTGCAGTACCAGTTCGTTGTTCCGCGCGAGGCCGTCGAGCCGTTCAAGGAGATTGTCCGCGATATCCAGCGCTCCGGCCACTACTCGGCACTGAATGTGTTCAAGCTGTTCGGCGAGGGTAACCGCGCTCCGCTGTCTTACCCGATGCCGGGTTGGAACGTCTGCGTGGACTTCCCAATCAAGCCGGGTCTCGGCCAGTTCCTGGACGACCTCGACCGTCGCGTCATGGAGTTCGGTGGCCGCCTCTACCTGGCCAAGGAGTCGCGCACTTCCGCCGCTAACTTCCACCAGATGTACCCCGAGATGCAGAGCTGGCTGGACACCCGCAATGAGATCGACCCGCACGGTGTCTTCGCCTCTGACATGTCTCGTCGCCTGGAACTGCACTAAGACAACCGAGAGGATTTGAGCCCCAATGATTAATGCTGTAGGCGCTGCCCAGTCCATCCTGCTGCTCGGCGGCACCAGTGAAATCGGTCTGGCGATCACCGCCGAGTTCCTGAAGAAGGGCCCGGCCAAGGTCATCCTGGCTTCCCTGCCAAACGATCCGCTGCGCGAGGCCTCCGCTGAGAAGATGAAGGCCGCCGGCGCTTCCGAGGTGGTCACCCTCGACTTCGACGCAACGGACTTCGACTCCCACCCGGAGGTCGTCGATAAGGCATTTGCCGACGGCGACGTGGACATCTGCATCGTCGCGTTCGGCATGCTTGGCGACGCCGAGGAGCTCTGGCAGAACCAGCGCAAGGCTGTCCTGGCTGCGAACATCAACTACACCGGCGCGGTGTCGATGGGTGTTCTGGTTGGTCAGAAGTTCAAGGCACAGGGTCATGGCCAGTTCATTGCCATGTCCTCCGTTGCTGGTGAGCGCGTGCGTCGCTCCAACTTTGTCTACGGTTCCACCAAGGCCGGTCTGGATGGTTTCTACCTGAACCTGGGTGAGGCCCTGGAGGAGTACGGTGTCAAGACCCTGGTTATCCGCCCTGGTCAGGTCCGTACCCGTATGTCCGCTGACGTGGACGAGGCTCCGTTGACCGTGAACAAGGAAGATGTCGCCAAGCTCGCAGTGAAATCCGTCGAGGCCGGTAAGACCCTGGTCTGGGCTCCGCCGGCATTCCAGCTAGTGATGATGGTGCTGAAGCACATCCCGCGCCCGATCTTCAAGAAGCTGCCGATTTAAAAGTGGGGTTCGAGGGACTCGATAGAACTCGGCAGGGCTTGACGGGCTGACGTACCCACCTTTAGCTCCGCCGTTCGTCGGAGTCCGGTTCCTGTGCAAAACTTGAGGGCATGGTAGACAAGCAGGCCGAAACCTCGAGCGCTGACACCACGGGTGCCGACAACACTAGCGCCAACACAACGGGCGAACGATCCTATAGTGAGCTGGTTGACGAAGATCGCTACGAGATCTTCAATGATGACCAGCTCTCCCTCAAGGCTGCCCTCCTCTACCTGGTCGCAGCGCTTGTGGGCGGTTCGGTTATCGCTCTAGCGTCCTGGTTTGTGTTCCACCGCCTGTCACTGCCGGCCTTTGGCGGCTCGCAGCTGACCAGAGCGGTCGCAACAGCGCTGATTGTCATCACGCTGACGCTCACCACCGTCCTGCTGTATTTCTTCGCCACCAAGGGCAAAGACAATCGCCCCAGGTGGCTAACGTGGTTGACGTACCTGATGGCTTACATGTCACCGGCCATTCTGGTGGTCTCTGCCGTCGGCCTGCCGCTGGGCTCGACCAAGCTGTGGTTAGACGGTCTGTCTGTCGACCAGGAGTTCCGCACTGAATACCTCACCAGGATGGCCGCGGAGCCTGGCCTGCATGACATGTCGTACATCGACATCCCGTCTTTCTACCCCGCTGGTTGGTTCTTCCTGGGCGGACGCCTGGCCAATATCCTGGGCATTGCCGGCTGGGAGGTCTTCCAGCCCTGGGCGTTGATGACACTCGCCGCTGCTGGCTGTGTTTTGGTTCCGGTGTGGCAACGCCTGAGTGGCTCCCTGCCAGTAGCCACTGGCATTGCGCTGACAACCACGGCCGTCGCCCTGGCCACTGTCGCCGATGAGCCCTACGCCGCAGTCGTTGCTATGGGTCTTCCGGCGATGACCGTGATGGCCTGGCGCGGTCTCACCGGCGCTTGGTCCGCCATGTTTGGCGTGCTCGTCTTCCTGGGTATTTCTGCGACTTTCTACACTCTTTACACTGCCGTAGGCGCGCTTATTGTGGTCGTGTTGGCCGTGATCGCGTGGACGTCGTCAAGCTCGTGGATGCCTGTAGTGCGCCTGATCATAATGGGCGTGGGATCGATGCTGATTGCGGCGACGGTGTGGGGTCCGTACATGCTGGCGGTTGCGGCGGGGGCACCGCGCTCGGGCGCGACAGCGACGCATTACCTGCCGCCAGAGGGCGCGCAGCTGCCTTTGCCGATGCTCGCTGCCAGCGTGATCGGTGTGCTGTGTTTCATCGGTGTCGTGCGCATGCTGGTCAGCGCCACAGAACCGGATGCGCGCGCGCTCGGCCTGGGCACGCTGGTGCTCTACGGCTGGGTAGTGGCCTCGATGGTGGCGACACTGCTCGGACGCACGCTGCTGGGATTTCGCCTCACCGCACCGATTACGTTCATGTTGATCGCGGCTGGTGTGGTCGCGCTTGCCGACGCCCGTCTCAACGGCATCGAGAAGTACTGGCCGCAGACGGCACCAGCTCACATTGCCAAGCGTGTTTCCGCGGTAATGGCGGCAGTCTTGTTGCTGGCGGGCATTGGCTACGCACAGTCGATTCCGAATAAGTTGCATGGCTCCATCGACTTGGCGCATACCGACACCGACGGTAACGGCGAGCGCGCGGACCGATTCCCACCGAATGCCGGGGCGTGGTACTCAGCGGTGGACCAAACGCTGAAGGAGGCTGGGCTCGATCCGGCCCAGACAGTGGTGCTGACGGATGAGAAGAATTTCCAGGCACTCTATCCCTGGTACGGATTCCAGGCACTGACCAGCCACTACGCTAACCCTCTGGGTGAGTTTGACCGCCGTAATCAGGCGTTGGAGGAATGGTCGGAGATTCGCGACCCCGATGAGCTCGTGCAGGCAATGGACGAAACGCCGTGGCGCGGACCAGATGCCATTGTGCTGCGGGGCGAGGTTGAGACGCCTGATGGCGAGGATGCCGCTCCGCTGACGTTGGACATCGCGGATGATATCTATCCGAACAATCCGAATGTGGTCTTCCGAAGCCTGAATTTTGCCCGCTCTGCATTTGAGAAGCACTGGGAGCTAAACCAGGTCGGCCCGTTTGTAGTGGCGGTTCGCAAATAGGTATTGGCAAGTCGATATTGAGCGGCTATCCCCTGCCGCAAACGTGATTCCTGTTACTAATGTGGAAACTGTGATGTAACTTTCGCGTTGCAAACTCAAAGAAAAAGGCCAATTACCGTAGTATCTTTCCTTGTGACTGCCGAAACTAAAGAAATCAAAGAAAGTGTCGACGGTTCACCCGAAGTGACCATCGACCGCGTGGAGAGACCGCCTATGGACGGCCCCTCTCCTACGACACTGACTCGTTGGACAGCGATTATCGCTGGAATCGTCGGTTTCATTTGCTTTGTCATCACACCGTTCCTCCCGGTCGTGAATACTCAGTCCTCCGTGTCTTGGCCTCAGCGCGACACACTGAACTCAGTGGATGCGCCACTCATGGCGCAGGCACCGTTGGACCTGAGCGTCGATTTGCCTCTGTCGCTGACGGATGAGCTTTCCGACAAGCGGACAACCCTATTGTCGACTATCCCGCCGACCGCGGATAAGCCGACCAAACGGGGCTTGATGGTGCGTTCGGGCAAGGACGGCCTCGACGTCATTCTGCGCGATAGCGTGGTGATGAGCCTGGATAAGAAGGAGCTTGCCAGCAACAAGAGCAAGATCCTGGAGATCCGCTCAAACGAGCATGAGACCACCGTCAACATCGACGGTGGTAAGAATGCCGATGGCGAGAAGCTCACCGCGGTCGTACACGGCGATTACCGTCCGCAGGTCACCGGTATCTACACTGACCTGCCCGCTGACGGCGACGCGGCCAAGGCCGTAGCCGATGGACTCGATGTCCACATGAACATCGACTCCCGCTACACCTCACACCCGACAGTGGTGAAGTACATCGTCATGTACTTGGGTCTGCTTCTGACGCTGGCTTCTCTGGTCGCGTTAGCTCGCATTGACCGTATCGACGGTTCCTCCTTCACTCCGCTGTTCAAGCGCGGTGCGTTGAAGCCGACTCCGCTGGACATCCTGGTTGGCACGATTTTGGTTGTTTGGCACTTCATCGGTGGCAACACTTCCGATGACGGTTACATCTTCACCATGGCGCGCGTCTCCGACGAGTCGGGCTACATGGCGAACTACTACCGTTGGTTCGGCGCTCCTGAGTCACCGTTCGGCAGCCCCTACTACGACCTGCTGTCGCTGATGGTGAAGGTGTCCACCTCATCTCTGTGGATGCGCCTGCCTGCGCTGCTGTCCGCACTGCTGGTGTGGTTCATTATCTCCCGCATGGTTATCCCGCGCCTCGGCGACCAGATTGCCCAGCGCCGGGTGGCCTACTGGTCTGCTGCCGGTGTGCTGCTGGCCTTCTGGCTGCCGTACAACAACGGACTGCGCCCGGAGCCGGTCATTGCTCTGGGTTCTTTGCTGACCTGGGTCTTCATCGAGCGCGCAATTCTGACTCGACGCCTACTGCCGGCTGCAGTTGCCGTGGTTATCGCCACGCTGGCCCTAGGCTCGGGCCCAACGGGCCTAATGGCAGTTGCTGCCCTGCTCGCAGGCATCCCGATGCTGGTGCGCATTGTCGTTGAGCGCCATAAGGCTCTCGGTGGTGGATGGCAGGCCCCACTGATGCAGATTGCACCATTCCTGGCCGCGGGCACCGCCATCTTGGTCGGTGTCTTCGGCGACCAGACTTTGGCCACGGTCCGCGAGTCCATTCGCGTCCGCAGCATCATCGGCCCGTCGGAGCCTTGGTACAACGAGTACGTCCGCTACTACTGGCTGGTGCTGCAGTCGGTCGACGGCGCCTTCCCACGTCGTTTCCCGGTTCTGATTGCACTGGCGTGCTTGAGCATCACGATTGCCGCGCTGCTTCGTCACCGCACCGTTCCGGGGGCTCTGGCCGGTCCGTCGGCACGCCTGGTGTTCATGTTCATCGGCACCATGTTCTTCCTGACCTTCACGCCGACAAAGTGGACGCACCACTTCGGCGTATACGCGGGCATCGCGGCTTCCCTGGCAGCACTTGCCGCCATGGCCATTAGCCATTGGGTAGCAGGTAACCCGCGCAACCAGCTGTTCTTTGCCGGTGGTTTCACCTTCATCCTCGCTTTCTCGCTGATGGGTATTAACGGCTGGTGGTATGTGTCGTCCTACGGTGTGCCGTGGTTCGACAAGACCATTCAGCTGCGCGGCCACCAGCTGGGTTCAGCAGTATTGGCTCTGGCCTTGCTACTGCTGCTGGCTGGTGCAGTAATGAACTTCGTCCAGGAGTTCCGTACCAAGTCGAAGTCGCAGGAAAAGTCGGCACGCGTGCGCCGCATCAATGCAGTTGCATCGTCCCCGATTGCGGTGACGACACTGTTGGTGACGATGTTCATGGTGGCTTCGCTGGGCAAGGGCGCAGTATCGCAGTACCCGGCCTACTCTGTCGCCGCGGGTAATATCCGCTCCTTGACTGGTCAGACATGTAATCTAGCGAGCGATGTGCTGATGGAAACCGATCCGAACGATGGCTTCCTAAATACCGTCGATGGCAAGCCGCTAGCGGAATCGCTGCGCGGTGGCGGCAAGAGCCGTGGCTTCGACCCGAACGGCGTCCCGTCAAACATGAAGGCCGAAGCTGTGGACACCAGCCAGAGCCAGGCAAGTACTGCCGACACTGATGATCAATCTTCTGATCCGGAAGCCACAGTTGAGGGCGGTTCCGCGTCGGGCACCGACGGCGGTAAGCGCGCCGACAAGGGTGTCAACGGCTCGCAGGTCGAGCTGCCATTTGGCTTGAATCCGGATAAGGTGCCGGTGCTTGGCTCCTACTCCGAGGACATTCAGCGTCCGGCAAGCCTGGAAACTTCCTGGTTCCAGCTGCCTGAGATTGACGAGGACCACCCGCTACTCGTCGTATCGGCGGCCGGCCGTATCTTCCACCACGACATCAACGGTGTGGCTCAGCCGGGTCGCAAGCTGGTGGCACAGTACGGTCGCAAGGGCGGCGACGAGGGCGGCTTCGAGGTCCTCTCCGAGTCGGAGCCGATTGATATCGGTCCTGCTCCGACCTGGCGTAACCTGCGCTTCCTGACCGAGGAGATCCCAGAGGGAGCCACCGCTGTGCGACTGGTCGCGGAGGACAATGATGTCTCCGAGGATCAGTGGCTGGCGCTGACCCCGCCTCGCCTGGCCGAACTGCAGTCGATGACTGATGTCATCTCACCGGAAACTGCGACTATCCCGGACTGGCCGGTTGCCTTCCAGTTCCCGTGCCAGCGTCCGTTCGACCACTACGCCGGTGTCGCGGAACTTCCGGAGTACCGCATCACTCCGGACCGTGGTCTGAAGGTCGTCGGCGCAGATGTCTGGCAGTCGGTCGATGGCGGTGGTCCGCTCGGATTCTCCGACGCTGTGAATGAGGCTACGTCTGTACCGACTTACCTCAAGAACGACTGGCGCCGCGACTGGGGTTCCGTCGAGAAGCTCTCGCCGCGTCCGAATAAGGACAAGGTCAAGCCGGATGTCGCCGAAATTGAGTATGAAGATATCACTCGCTCGGGTCTATACTCGCCCGGGAAGATGATTGTGAAGGATCCCTAGGCGAAAGAGCCTCGGCGCTTCCTTCACCTAAGGAGCCCGCGTGACTGCACAAACCCGTTCCATCGTTGTCGCCGCAATGGTTGTGACTGACCCGGTGGGGCGGGTTTTGTGCGTTCGTAAGCGGGGTACGGATACGTTCATGCTGCCCGGCGGCAAGTTCGAGCCGGGTGAGTCCGTCGATGCCCCGGAGGTCACCGCCGCTCGCGAGGTCTCCGAGGAACTCGGCGTGGACATCGACCTTTCGCTGTTGCGTCCGTGGAATATCGCCCGTGCAGCCGCCGCCAACGAGGCGGGCTTCGAGGTCGTCGGCCACCATGTGCGCTATGTCGGAGAGTTCACCGATGAACTGGCGAACGTTCAGCCCCATGCCGAGATTGAAGAGGTCCGCTGGCTCGACCCCTGGCTGCCGACCGGGAAAATCGCCCCTATGCTGGCCGAGACCACTCTGCCGAAGCTCCGTGAAGAGCTGCCGCAGCTTGCCGCTGGCCGTGAACAGCCACAGCGCGCACTGTCATCACTGACTGTTTTCTGCGGCTCCGGTTTCGGCAACGATCCCGCCTGGCGCGTCACCGCCGAACGCCTCGGCCAGACACTCGCGAAAAATCGAGTGGAGCTCGTCTACGGTGGCGCGGCGATTGGTCTTATGGGCACGGTTGCTAACGCAGCGCTTGACGACGGCGGCAGTGTCACCGGTGTCATCCCCGAGGTCCTGGTCAAGAAGGAAATCGCCCATCCGCGGCTGACTCACCTGGAAACTGTTGCGACTATGGCCGATCGAAAGTCGCGCATGTATGAGCTCGGCGATGCTTTTGTTGCGCTCCCCGGCGGTGCGGGCACACTGGAAGAGTTCTTCGAGGTGTGGACCCAGCAGCACCTGGGGATTCATGCCAAGCCGGTGGCGTTGCTGGGACCTTCGGGCTTCTGGGAGCCCCTGCTGGTGCTACTGCGCAATGTTGTGGATGCGGGCTTTGTGCGGCCGGAGCTTCTCGATGCGCTTATCGTCGTCGACGACGTCGACAAACTCCTGCCTGCGTTGATTGCGTGGCGTGCGGGGCGGACGAAGTTTTAGCCTGTTCCCAGCCCCCCCCCCACAACACATCACTAGTGAGCAGCAGCCAGCTGCTGCAGCTCGGCTTCGGTGCCGTTGAAGACATCCTCATCGACGATGGTCGGGATGCCATCGATGCGGCCGGTGGAGGAACGCTGCCAGAAGGTCATGCTCTCCCAACCGCCCGGCAGCGAGGTCGGAGCGCTGTCTTGGTAGGCGGCGAGCCACAACGGGTAGTCGGTGAAGTCGGTCGAGTTACCCATTGGGTTCTGCCAGAACCAACGGTAGGTGTAAATCATCGGGGTTTCGCCGGTCTTTTCCTCGACGCGCTCGAGGAAGTCCTTGGTCCACTTTTGCAGCTGGGTCGGGTTGAGGCCGTTGTCCAGCTCGATGTCCAGCACAGGTGGCAATGTCTTGTCCGTGGAGATTTGCTCATCGCGCTGCTGCAGTGCTTCCACATATTGATCGGCCTGCTCGGTTGCGGAGCGATCCGGATGCGCCTTGTGGTAGCTGCCCACGTACAGACCGGCCTTAGCTGCGGCGATGGAGTCCTCGAGGAAGTACTTCTGGTCGCCTTCGACACCATCAGTGGCCTTGATGAAAGCGAACTTCTGGCCGCTGGCTGCGACCTCGTCCCACTTCAGCGCGACACCACCTGGGCGCTGCCACTTGGAGACGTCCACACCAGTCGGCCCCATGTAGAAGCCGGTGCGCGCCGAGTTCGACGATGCGCTGGTGGCTGAACCGGTTGACGAACCGTTGGCATCAGAGCCCTGCGACTCCTGAACATCCGACGCAAGCGGCGCATCGGTGATGCTCGGTGATTCAGTCAAAAAGTCGAGCGACCCCTTGGAATCAGCAGCGGACGGGTTGGAGTGTGCAGATGCATCCTGGGGTTGCGCGTCAGCCGGTGCAATAACGCCCAAGGTCAGCGGCGCAACGGCCACGATACCCGCCAAAGTGGCGCGGCCCGGGCGTCGCTTCAGCACCGCGGTCGCGGAGAGTGGAAGAAAATTCATGGTTTGCACCTTACCCCTTAAATCACTTCAGCCCCATTCGTAAGCCTAAACTTATCTCACCCCTCCAGTCACAGACCCAATCCGCCCTTGCCCCTAGACTGGCGGCATGACGAATAGCACTAATACTGAGACCCAGTCCGCAACGTCCCAATTCTCAACGACTCCTCGCCCACAGGATGACCTCTACTTGGCCACCAACGGCGAGTGGATTAGCAATCACGTCATCCCGGCTGACCGCCCCATCGATGGCGCCTTTTACAAGCTGAGGGATGAGGCGGAGGAAAACGTCCGCGAGCTCATCACCACGGCCGCCGATGCGGATCCGAATTCCCGCGTCGCTCGCTTGTACAACTCTTTTATGGACGAAGCCGCTATTAATAACGCCGGCGCAGCCCCACTCGCGCAGGATTTAGAAATGATCGCCTCCGCCGAGAACGCGCATGAGCTGGCGTTGGCGCTCGGCCGCCTCGACCGCCTCGGTGTCGGTGGTGCGCTCGGGTACTGGGTAGAGAAGGATTCCGGCTCGGACCTGGATGCTCTTTATCTGTTGCAGTCGGGCCTCGGCCTCCCGGATGAGGCTTACTACCGCGAGCCTGGTCACGCCGACACCCTCGTCGCCTATGAGCAGCATATTGCCGCTATGTTGAAGCTCCTCTCCTCGCATGACGACGGCGCGGGGAACCTCTCCACCGCGCTTGCTGCATTCGAGTTGGTGAACCCGGCCGCTGCGGCGGCGCGCATCGTGGCTTTTGAAAAGCGAATTGCCGCTGGTCACTGGAATGTGGTCGATACCCACGATGCACTGAAGACCTATAACAAGACGGCCATTGCTGACCTCCCCACCGGCTTCCCGGTCGCGGAGTGGCTCGCGGCCACCGGCGTGAATGAGACGAACCAGACTGCCATCGACACCATCGTGGTGATGATGCCGTCGTACTTCGAGCACTTGAGCAAGCTGTGGCAGGACACTGACCTGGCAGATCTGCGCCTGTGGGCACTGTGGCGCGTCCTCCACCAGCGCGCCGCCTACCTGTCGGATGACTTCTCTGCGGAGAGCTTTAACTTCTACGGCCGCACCTTGCAGGGTTCGACCGAGCAGCGTGCACGCTGGAAGCGTGGTGTTGCCTTTGCGGACGGGGCGGTTGGACACGACGTCGGCAAGCTGTATGTGGAAAAGCATTTCCCGCCGGAGTACAAAGAGCAGGTCCTGGAACTAGTGGACTACCTGCTGGCGGCATACCGGGAGCGCATTTCGGAGCTGCCGTGGATGACGAAGGCGACGCAGCAGCGGGCACTGGAGAAGCTGTCGCTGTTTAAGGCCAAGATTGGTTACCCGGAGCGTTGGCGTGATTACTCGGCGATGGAGCTCGGGGATTCCCTGATGGACAATGCTCGCGCTGCCAGCGCTTTTGCGCATGATTATGAGGTGGCAAAGCTGGGCACCCCGGCCAATCGTGATGAGTGGCATGGCACTCCGCAGACGGTCAATGCCTTCTACAATCCGGTGGTCAATGACATCACGTTCCCGGCTGCGATTTTGCAGTCGCCGTTCTTCTCACCAGACGCTTCCCCGGCGGAGAACTTCGGTGGCATCGGTGCGGTTATTGGTCACGAGATTGGGCATGGTTTTGATGACCAGGGCTCGCAGTATGACGGTCACGGCAACCTTCACCAGTGGTGGACCGATGAGGATCGCGCAGCTTTTGAGAAGCTGACCGCCGCGCTGGTGGACCAGTACGAGGGCCTGGTTCCGCAGGCCCTGCGCGAGCAGGCCGAGGAGGGAGAAGAGGGCTCTGACCTGCCTGGCGTCAATGGTCGCTTCACCCTGGGCGAGAACATCGGTGACTTGGGCGGGCTTGGTATTGCCGTCGTCGCTTTCCGACGTTTCCTCGCTGCCCGCGGTGAGGAGCTCGGATTGGAGGACACCCCAGAGACCTACCGCGACCTGTTCAAGCAGTGGGCACTGGTCTGGCGTTCCAAGATTCGTCCGGAGTTTGCACGCCAGCTGCTTGCCATCGACCCGCACTCGCCGGCGGAATTCCGCTGCAACGTCATTGCCAGCAACATCGATGAGTTCCATGAGGCCTTCGGCACTTCAGCGGGCGACGGCATGTGGCGTGAGCCGAATGAGCGCGTGAATATCTGGTAATTCTGCGGGCCCCAGCCTGCGCTGCGATACCCTACAACGTCTTCTGGGGCCCTCCGAGGTCTTCCGCAGCCTCCGGGGACAGCCAACGTCTCACCATTTACTACAAATGCAAAAGCTCGCTTTTTGTTTTTGCAAACGTGGAACTAAAATCACAGGTGAGGCGCACGCTTTCCCGATGATCAAGTCGGGCAGGGCCACAATCAAGCGAGGTTCCTGTTACAAGTGCGCTTGCTAAGTGCTCTTGTTGGAGGAGGCCGCTGTGGACAGTCGCGACATCCAGGCACTCACCGCCGTCAAACTCTATTACGGCGAGGGGCTCACACAGTCTCAGGTTGCAACCGAACTCGGGGTTTCCCGCCCAACGGTTTCTAAACTGCTCAACCTTGGCCGTGAGCGCGGTTACGTGCGCATTGAGATCCATGATCCGCGCGAGGAAGCCTCAGAGACCGCTACGCAGATGCGGGATCGCTACAAGTTGAACGATGTGCGGCTGGCGCAACCGGCTCGCGCTGGCAACGCAGTCTTGCTCCGCGAGTTGGGGCGCGTGGGCGCCGAGCTTCTCGACGAGCTGGTGGTCGACGGTACCCTTCTCGGAGTTTCGTGGGGTAAGACCATGTACTCCGTATCCACGCAACTGAAGTCCAAGGATGTCTCGGGCGTGGAAATTGTGCAGCTCAAGGGAGGAATGAGCCACTCCGATAAGTCCACGAACGACATCCGCACTATTGGCGCTTTCTGCCACGCTTTCCACGCCTATGCCCGCACACTGCCGCTGCCGGTGATTTTCGATTCGGTCGAGACCAAGCGCATCGTGGAACAGGATCGGTTCATTGCCAGCGTTTTGGCTCTTGGCCGGACGGTGGACATTGCAGTTTTCACCGTCGGCGCCGTCGACCATGATTCGCTGGCCTTGAACTTGGGACAGCTGTCGGCAACCGAAAAAGACTTGCTCGTGGAGCGCGCAGTGGGCGATGCCTGCTCACGCTTCTATCGCGCTGACGGTGGCATTGCGCTGCCAGAGGTCGATGCCCGCACGGTAGGTATCAGCCTCTCTGACCTGCGCCGGATCCCCACTCGGGTACTTGTGGCCGGTGGCGCACACAAGGCCGCGGCCATCGACGTGGCCCTTCGAACAAATTTGGCTACTCACCTGGTCATCGACGATGCCACCGCTGAACGCCTGCTTGCGCTGGACTCACCGGCTGCACCGGCTGCACCGGCTGCACCGGGCTCGCCAGACTCCCCTGATAGCTCCACCCCTTCCCCTGCCACGGAATAACCGTCCCGGAACGCATCAGTACAAAGAACTGACACCCGGGCCCGAGAAGCGTCTTTGTCCTCTTCGACCGATAGACTTAAGCGAGCGCACATGTCCGCATATATGTTGCAGCCGCTGTCCGGTCGGAGAGGACGATTGTTTAGGTGTCACCAGCACAGCAAATCAGGCACACACTCCAGGCCTACGAGTCGGCAGACGCATCTTTTGCTCAGTCCGCAAAGAAGTTGCCACCCGTGGGGTGGAAAGGAGCGCTCTACGCTCTCAAGCGTGCGGGTATTGAGTTTTTCTTGGAGCTCGGTTTCGACGCTGCCGCGAAGTTGACCTATTACACGGTGTTGACCTTCGCGCCTGCACTGCTTGCGATTTATTCAATTGCCACGCTGATGCTGGCCGGCTATACAGAAGACCTCAACCGTCTGACCGAGGATTTCATCCGCAGCTACATTCCGGCTGAGTATGCCGAACCGATCCGCAATGTCATTTCAACGATTATCGGCTCCGCCACGGGCGGTCTTGTCGCACTGACTATCGGTATTGTCTTTGCACTGATTTCGTCCTCGGCCTACACGCGCGCTTTTTCGCGTACGGCAAACTCCATCTACGGCGTTTCCGAAGGTCGCACGCTGATTCGCTACCACCTGCTCATGGTCGCCATTACGCTGCAGCTGTTAATCGGCACTGTGGTGCTACTTATTGCGATTATTGTCAATGACCAGCTAGTTATCACCATTGTCGAACCGGTTGCCCGCCCATTGGGTATTGAATCGACCACGCGACAGGTCATTGACTTCTGCATCTCCGTCTGGAGTTGGCTGCGCTGGCCGGTGATTATCGTCATGTCGATGATTCTGATTGGCTCGCTGTACTACTTCACGCCGAACGTGCGCATGCGCAAATTCCGCTGGCTCAGCACAGGTTCGGCACTGGCAATTATTAGCTCGCTGATCATCGGCAAGGCGCTCCAGCTGTACTTATTCAACTTTGCGGCTTCGAATCCCTATGGCGCCATGGGTGCGGTTATCGCGCTGATGACCGCACTCTGGAGCATTAATGTGGTCGTGGTCTTCGGCTTTAAGCTGGATGCCGAGGTTGAGAGGATGCGCCAACTGCGCGCTGGCCTGCCCTCAGAGCGATACATCCAGCTTCCGCCTCGGGCTACCGCTGCCGCCGAGGGCGAGCAGAAAATCCATCAGAATCTAGAAAAGCAGGCGGCCGAATTCCGAACTGAGGAAGAGCTATAGCGCAATCACACCCACGATTGCTGCGTTGAGCAGGTTGGTGCACAGACCCGCGATTAGCGCCAGTGGACCGTTCTTGGCAATCTCACCGCGGCGCTCCGGCGACAGCGCGCCGAAGGAACCAATCTGAATCGCAATGGACGACAGGTTAGCGAAGCCGGCCAGGGCGAAGGTCGCCAGCATGATGGACTTCGGATCCAGCGAGTCGACGTGCTCAGAGAACGAGGTGTAGCCGACGAACTCGTTCAGAATCGTCTTCTCACCAATGAAGCTACCGACCAGCCCTGCGTTCTCCCACGGCACACCAATCAGCCATGCAATTGGCGCAAAGATTAGGCCGAACAGTCCTTCCAGAGACCAGTTATCCTGACCGAACCAGCCGCCAATGCCGCCGATCATCGCCGACAGCATCGCAATCACAGCGATGAACGCAATCAACAGACATGCCACAACCACAGCAATACGACCGCCGGCCAGCGCACCCGATCCAAGCGCATCAATGACGTTCTTCGACTCGGTATCGCGGACATCCTTCACCGACGCATCCAGATCAGATTCCTCTGTCTCCGGCCAGAAAGTTTTCGCAATCAGCAGCGAGCCCGGCGCGTTCATTACCGATGCCGCCAGCAGGTATTCCAACGGCGCACCGAGCAGGGAGTACCCGATCAAGGTCGATCCGGCCACCGACGCAAAACCGCCCGACATACATGCGAACAGCTCCGACTTGGTCAGTTTCGGAATATACGGCTTAACGACGAGTGGAGCCTCCGACTGCCCGAGGAAAATCACCGTGGAAGCGAAGACGGACTCCACCTTCGAGGTACCCATAATGAACTTCAGTGCGGAGCCCACATATTCGACGAAGTACTGCACTACCCGCAGGTAGTAGAGGGCACCGAGGACTGCGCCCAGGAAGATGATCACTGGCAACACGTTAAGCACGAAGACGAAGTTCTTACCCGTGTCGTCGAAAAGATTACCGAACACAAAAGAGGTGCCCTCATTTGTAAAATCGATCATCTTCTCAATGGCACCGGCCACACTCTTCAGCGCCTGGAAGCCAGGTTCCCACTTCAGCACTACCAGCGCGAATACCGCTTGCAGCAGCAGGCCAACGCCGAGTGTGCGCCAGTTAATGGCTTTCCTGTTCTTTGAGATAGCAATGGCAAATCCGATGACGAGGATGATGCCCAGTAAGCCTTGCAGTCTATCCATGACTAAGGTCTTCTTTCTTGATAAAAGAGGCTGTGGTGATGATGCCTACAGGTCCTCGGGACCAAAGGAGTAAGGGAGAATTTTTTCGAAGTCAATGCTGGACGGAGCGCCCAAACCACCATTTTCCGGGCGCTCGGACTCCACTATGACGCGCTTGCACCCAAATTCGTGCAGGACTTGCCGACAGGCGCCACAGGGGTGGCACGGTGCCGCCTTTCGCCCGACGATGGCGCAGGCCGCAATCTTATGGTTGCCGCCATGCTCCACGACCATGCGGAATACGGCTGTGCGCTCTGCGCAGTTGGTCAACCCATAGGATGCATTTTCTACGTTGCAGCCTGTGACCACCGTGCCGTCGTCAAGCAGAAGTGCGGCACCGACCGGAAAACCTGAATAGGGGACGTACGAGTTTTCCGTGGCTGCGTAGGCCTTAGCCAGCAGTTCTTCGTCTGAGATGTGGGACATTGTGCTCTCCCTCTCCGAACCTGTTCGAGGTATTTATGCAAACATACTTATGTGGGTACAAATGGAAAGTTACCTATTGACATTTGTTCTAGTGCTGATGATAATCGGAATCAGCAGAGTTCACAAGACCAATATCGCTAAGCACAATCGCCTATAAAAGGAGCGAACAATGGCTGAAAAGTTCGATGTAGTTGACGTCATCAAGGTAAAGCGTGATGGCGGTGAGCTCAATCCGGAGGAGATTTCCTGGGTCATTGACGCCTACACCCGCGGCGTCGTGGGCGATGAGCAGATGGCGGCGCTGAACATGGCCATCTTCATCCGCGGCATGAACCGCCGCGAGATTGTGGATTGGACTCAGGCGATGATTGACTCGGGCGAGACCATGAGCTTCGCATCGCTGAGCAAGCCCACCACGGACAAGCACTCCACAGGTGGTGTCGGTGACAAGATCACGCTGCCGCTGGGCCCACTGGTGTCCTCCTACGGCGTGGCCGTCCCACAGCTGTCCGGTCGCGGCCTCGGACACACCGGCGGCACCTTGGACAAGCTGGAATCCATTCCAGGCTGGCAGGCGGATGTTCCGAATGATCGCTTGATGCAGATTCTGGAGAATTCCGGTGCGGTCGTCGCAGCAGCCGGTGCGGGCCTGGCACCTGCGGACAAGAAGATTTACGCGCTGCGTGACATCACCTCGACGGTGGACTGCATTCCGCTGATTGCCTCGTCAATCATGTCCAAGAAGATTGCGGAGGGCACTTCCAACTTGGTGCTGGATGTCAAGGTCGGTTCGGGCGCCTTCATGAAGGACCTGGATCAGGCTCGTGAGCTGGCTCGCACCATGGTTGACCTGGGCAACGACGCGGGTGTGAACACCCGCGCACTGCTGACGGACATGTCCACTCCGCTGGGTCTGACCATCGGCAATGCCCTCGAGGTCCGCGAATCGGTGGAAGTTCTCGCAGGTGGTGGCCCCGCAGATGTCGTGGAGCTGACCTGTGAGCTGGCCCGAAACATGCTGGAGCTGGCCGGCGTACACGATGCCGACGTGGAGAAGGCACTGAAGGACGGCCGCGCAATGGATTCGTGGAAGAAGATGATCCGCGCTCAGGGCGGCGATCCGGATGCCGCTTTGCCGGTGGCACCTCACACGCACGATGTGGTTGCGCAGGCTGACGGTTACCTGACCAAGCTGGATGCACTGGCTCTCGGCGTTGGTTCCTGGCGCTTGGGCGCGGGACGTGCTCGTAAGGATGATCCGGTGCAGGCCACTGCCGGTATTGAGATTTTTGCCAAGCCGGGAGACAAGGTGGTCAAGGGCCAGAAGCTGCTCACGCTGCACACTGAAACTCCGGATAAGTTCGAGCGCGCCCTCGAGTCCATCGAGCCGGGCATTGAAATCGGCGACACCGCGCCGACAGCCGAGCGCGAGATTATCCTCGATCGCGTGTCCTAGCCCGCCACCTCCCTACTTTTAAGCACCTACTTTTAAGCTCTCTCCCAAATTTCCGAAAGGACTTGATTTCTCCCATGACTTCCCGCGCTGATGTTGCCAAGATGATTGACCACACCCTACTCAAGCCAGAAGCCACCTCTGACCAGGTCAAGGCTCTTATCGCCGAGGCCGCCAAGCTCGGCACCTACTCCATCTGCATCTCCCCTTCGCAGCTCCCAGTCGAGGTGCCAGAGGGCCTGCATATCGCCACTGTCGTCGGTTTCCCCTCCGGCGCGGTAAAGGCCGAGGTCAAGGCTGCTGAAGCTGCTCGCGCTGTGGCCGATGGTGCTGAAGAAGTCGACATGGTCATCAACATCGCCTTCGCCAAGGAGCACCGCTTCGACGACCTCGAGGCCGAAATCAAGACTGTTCGCGATGCCATTCCGGGCAAGATCTTGAAGGTCATCATCGAGTCGGCCGCCCTGACCGATGAGGAAATCATCGCAGCCTGCAAGGCCTCCGAGTCCGCAGGCGCAGACTTCGTCAAGACCTCCACAGGCTTCCACCCGGCCGGCGGCGCTTCCGCTCACGCTGTGAAGCTCATGCGCGAAACCGTCGGCGACCGCCTGGGTGTCAAGGCTTCTGGCGGTATCCGCGATGCCGCTGCCGCCGAGGAAATGATTGCTGCGGGCGCCTCCCGCCTGGGCCTTTCCTCCTCCGCCGCTGTCCTCGATGGTCTGAAGTAGGCGAACACCGATGCTCTCCGAACAGCTACAAGCCACCATCACCGATTGGATCGCCCACGATCCGGACAAGGCCACCGCCGCCGAACTCTCCTCGCTTTACGACGAAGCCAAGGCCGCCAACCCCGATGCGATTGCCGAGCTGGAAAGCCGTTTTGCCGGGCCACTCGAATTCGGCACTGCAGGTCTTCGCGGTGTCGTTGCAGCTGGCCAGTCCCGCATGAACCGTGCCACGGTCATCCGTGCCACCGCTGGCTTGGTTGCGCATCTGAAGAACATTGTGGGCGATGACTTCACCGTGGTCATTGGTTGCGATGCCCGCCACGGCTCCGCTGACTTTCACCGCGATGCCGCAGCGGTTGTCGCCGCAGCCGGTGGCATGGCCCTGGCTCTGCCACAGCAGCTGCCCACACCGGTGACTGCCTTTGCCGTGCGCCACCTCAATGCCGATGCCGGCATCATGGTCACGGCCAGCCACAATCCACCAAAGGACAATGGCTACAAGGTTTACCTCGGTGGCCGCGCGGTGGAGTCGGATTCCCGCCGAGGCGTCCAGATTATCGCGCCCCATGACAAACAAATTGCGGAAGCCATTGCCGCTACTCCCCCGGCGAATGAGGTCCCGCGCGACTTCGATGCCGTCGAGCAGGTTGGTCCTGAACTGCTGGATGCCTATGTGAAACGGGCGGCTGCGCTCGCAACGACGTCGTCAAGCGAAGAGAAGCAGGCAGCGAAGATTGTCCTCACCCCGATGCATGGCGTCGGCGGCGAGACCATCGTGCGCACACTGAACGCGGCAGGTTTCTCGAATGTCAGCGTGGTCGAGAAGCAGTTCGCGCCGGATCCGGAGTTCCCGACGGTATCGTTCCCGAACCCGGAGGAAGCCGGTGCTTTGGATCTTGCGTTTGAGCTGGCTCGTGCCGAAGACGCGGATGTCATCATCGCGGCTGACCCGGATGCGGACCGTTGCTCGGTGGCTATTCCGGATAGCAGCGTCGACGGTGGCTGGCGACAGCTCTCCGGCGATGACATCGGTGCGTTTCTGGGTGAAGTCATCGGTGCGGACGCCGAGGCCCGTGGGACTGCGACCGTGACCAATGATGAGGGCGCGGAGTTTCCGGCCACGATGGCTAACTCGATTGTGTCTTCGCGCCTGCTGGGTAAGATTGCCGCAGGTCACGGACTGAATTATCGCGCTACTCTGACCGGCTTTAAGTGGATTGCTGGTGTGGATGGGCTCATCTTCGGCTACGAGGAGGCCATTGGCTACTGCACCGATCCGGCAGTCGTGCGAGACAAGGACGGCGTATCTGCGGCGGTGCGTGTCGCCGACGCGGTGGCGCGGTTGAAGGGCCAGGGGCTGGGCATTCAGGACCTGCTGGATGAGGTCGCCTGCGCCCACGGCCTCTACAAGACCGCCCCGTTGACCTTCCGAGTCGAGGACCGCTCGCTGATTACCAAGGGCATGGACACTCTACGCGCCAACCCGCCTGCACAGCTGGCCGGATCGGAGGTCACGCAGGTCACGGACATGAATGACGGCCTAGACATGGTCGACGCCAAGGGCGAGAGCTATCACATCCCGCCTACCGACGGCATTCTCATTCTCACCGAGGCCAACGACCGCGTCATTGCCCGGCCTTCCGGCACGGAGCCGAAGCTGAAGTGCTACTTGGAGGTCGTGCTGCCGGCCGCGCCGGCTGCGATTCCACACGCCGCCGCTGCCGAACGCCTCGACCAGATCAAGGCCGAGCTCAAGGAAATCCTGGGGATGTAGCCACTGAGCAGCTACTAGCTACACCTCGCAACAAACTGGGGTGCGCATGAACGAAACGGTCAAAAAGGCCGTGAAGTCTCATGCGCACCCCAATTTCGCATGTGCAGCCCGGAGTCTTGGGCCGGCTCATGAGTTACTGACTAGGTTTATGACAAAAACAAGCAGAAATTAGTGCCGAAACTGCCATAAACTTAAGCAGTTTCTCGATGGCCGCGCCCTCATTTGAGGCTCACCACCTCATTTCGGGTCTAGCTAAACCCGCCCTTGCCGCATTTTGCGGACGACATGCGTCTCCTAATATGCTTTACAGTTTTCCCAGTAATACAATAAAAGACGTTAACCGTGTCCCCAGGGGGATGGAACACCATTCGCTACGCGGGTTAGGCCCATCACAGGGGGAACACTTCCTCCTCGCGATTGGTACGTCCAGCATGTCGTATAACGAGTTCCCCAGCTCAGACCCCAACTACAGTTCGAATCCTTCCACCGGCTCGTTCGGTCCCGTGTACCCAAACCAGGCGCCCCAACCCCAACCTCAACCGCAGCCCCAATTCGCTGCGCAACCAGCACCAACTTTCGCCTACGCAGCCCCGGCGTATCCGCAGCAGAACTCACGCACTTCCGGCGCCATGATTGCGCTCATCTCAGTGCTGTGTGTGGTGTTGTTAGGTCTGATTGGCGCGGTACTTTATGTCACCCTAGACAAAGATGACTCGGCGACTGCGGCCGACACACAGACGGCTGCCACTACACAGGTCGCTGCCGATGCTTCGAGCCAGCCCAACCCACCGGTCACGCAGACTGAGACCGTGGTCGTTCCAAACTCCGCGAACTCTGGTGGCTCTGCTGGGTCCTCGGGCTCGTCACGTGGCCTGGCTGGCGGCAACCTCTCCAGTGCGTGGAAGGGCACGTCCTCAACGAGCGATCCGTTCGTTCGAAATGTCCACAGAGCCTACGTCCGCTACCGCAATTCCACTGGTGCGGAATCCGGCACCATCACGGCCTACAGCCCAACGACTGGCCTGACCTACAACATGTGGTGCCGTCCTGCTGGCGGCAACATCAAGTGCACGGGCGGCCGTAACGCAGTGGTGTACATCGGCTAACGCACACCACCCGCAGCCACAGTCGCAACACTCCAGTTCGCGCCCTACGCCGCAACCTACGCCACCACGTCGTCCAGACCACCAGCTAGGTCGTGGAAGATCGCTCGGTTGAGACGAAATGCCTTCTTCGCCTCGTCGACCACGGCATCTTTATCGGCATCCGAAATGCCCAGCTCAGACAGACTCCGTCGGTAGCCGTCGCGGTAGGGCTTAATTTTTCCGATCGCGGAGAAGTCATAGAATCGGGTTCCCTCCGCACCGATGCCGTAGTGCTTGGCCAGCATGGACGCAATCACCTGACCACCAGAAAGATCACCCAAGTAGCGAACATAATGGTGCGCCAATGCGGCGTTGGCGTTGCCGTTGCTTTCGATTTCACGAAGCTCGGCCACGTAGTTCTTTGTCGCCTCCACAGGCGAGATCTTTTCCCGCCAATCAGGCCCCACCAAGTGCTCAAGGTCGGCTGCCAGTGCTTCCAGGCGCTCCAGCTGCGCATCGTAGACCGCGCTGACCTGCTCTGACTCCGCAGTGGACCGCACTGCCTGCTCCAACGCTTCGTACACAAAGTAGAGCTGACCGGTTAAATCGATGGCCGCCTGCGCATCCAGTTCACCCGCGAGCAGTCTCGACATGAAGTCGGAGTTTTCCGCTTCACTGTGGACACCGGAAGTCTCCACTTTGAGCCGCTCTGCCAAGGGCTGAGCAGCCAGCTTGTCACCTTCTTTAATCGCGTTTTCAACCATGGTTTTCTTCTTTCTCTGTGGGCTTTTCGGAGACTAGGGTGAGAGGTATTGTCCGCGCTGAGGCACCAGTACGGGGTTGCCCGCGGAGTCCTGAAGCACTTCCACACCGATGCCGTAGACTTCGCTGACGGTCTGTGCATCCAGGGTTTCCGCAGGCGGGCCTTGCTTTACGACGCGCCCCTGCGCCACCACCACAACGTGATCGGCATACGCCGCTGCGGCGGACAAATCGTGCAGGACCACGACCACGGCTTTGCCCGCCTCCGCGCGGGCGCGCATCATTCCCATGATTTTTTCGGCGTGGTGGAGGTCCAGGGCCGCGGTTGGTTCGTCGAGAAGCACGACGGGAGTGTCCTGGTAGAACACGCGCGCGCTGTGGACGCGGGCGCGCTCACCTCCGGAGAGGGTCGGGACTTCCCGGTCAAGGAGGTGCGCGACGTCGCATTCAGTGATGACTTCCGCGAGCAGCTCCTCGTTCGGGCAGCCCCAGGGGTTGCGTCCGAAGTCGATGACTTCGCGGCTGGTGAATGGCACGGACAGCTCTTGGCTCTGCACCAGGACAGCGCGGTAGCGGGCCAGGTCAGCGATGGAGAGCTCGGCAATGGAGTGCTCGCCGATCCGGACGTCGCCGCCGCTGAGCTCATGGTCGCCGGAAAGCGCTGCGAGCAGTGTCGACTTTCCGGCACCATTCGGGCCGACCAGCGCGGTGACTTTTCCGGGCTCGGCGACCACGGAAATATCGTTGAGGATGCGGTGACCATCCAGGGTGATGCTGACATTTTCGGCAGAAATGCCCAGACCAGAGTGGATTTCCATTAGTGCACCGCCCTCTTCGAACGCAGGAGCAGCCAGAAGAACAGCGGGCCACCGACAATCGAGGTGAGCATTCCCAGCGGCAAGTCCGCACCGGTAATCATGGTGCGAGCCGCGAGGTCGGCCAGCGTTGTGGCCAGCGCGCCGCCGAGGATGCATGCGGGAATCAACGTGCGATGCGCTGGTCCCAACAGCAGTCGTGCAGCATGCGGCACGACCAGACCGATGAAGACGATGATGCCGGAAAATGCCACTCCAGCCGCCACGACCAGGGACGTGCCAAAAATGATGGCGCGACGCAGCGTGACGACGTTAATACCCAGGTGACGGGCTTGCGCTTCACCAAGACTCAGAATGTCCAGCTTGCGGTAGCTGACCCACATGGCAATTACGGCTGGAACTGTCACCAGCGTAATGATGACAACCTGCGTCCAGGTGGCGCTGGCAAACGAGCCCATCTGCCAGAACACAATGCGGTCGCGGGCCGCCGTGGAGGCTACGAATGTCAGGAGCGACACCAGACCACCGCAGATGGAGTTCACAGCCACACCGACCAGAATGATTCGGGCGATGTCGCGGCCACCGTGCGCATTGGCGGCCACAATAGCCGTGGCCACCGCACCACCAATAAAAGCTGAGACCGCAATAGCCCAGCTGCTGGCGAAAACACTCAACACTCCGCCAAGCACCCCGGAAAGCCCGGCGGCGGTGCCCAAAACTGTGGCGGTAGCAGCGCCGACGGCAGCGCCGGAGGAAACACCGATGAGGCCGGGTTCAGCGAGCGGGTTGCCGAACACCGCTTGCAGCGCCACACCCGCGAGGGCTAGCCCCGCGCCTACGAGGCAGGCCAGCGCGATGCGCGGTAGTCGCACTTGCCACAGCACGGTGTCGATGGGCTCTGGCGCGTCACCGAGACCGCCATTGAACACTAGCCTCACCATTGAGCTCAGTGATTCGCCGATGGTGGCGCCGAACTGCCCCACGGAGGCCGACCAGCCTATTGCCAGCACCAGCGCTAGGGCGAGCCCGATGAAAACGGTCGCCTGTCTGAACGGAATAGTTTTGTTCGCGGTTGTCTGCATTGCTCAGCCAGTCACTTCCCCGCAGTCTTGTCTGCACTCGCATCAGCACTCGCATCAGAGCCTGCACCAGAACCAGAACCAGCACCGCCACCGTAGAGAGCATCCGCAATGGCGCGGATGGCACGCGGCGACTGCGAGTCAAAGGACAGCAGCTGCGAATCCGGCACATCCACAACGGACTCATTCTGGCCCGCCGGGGTCTGCGCGATGCCCGGGATCTCCTTCAGACCTTCAATCCCGCCGACGGACTCCAGGCCACCGGTCATCACCAAGATGGTGTCGGGAGCCGCAGCGATCAGGGACTCCGGAGTAATCGGCGTGAACGCGCCCTGAATACCAACGCCCTCGCCGGCATCAACACCGCCCAGACGAGTAATCAGAGAACGCCCACCCGAGTCCGGCCCTGCAATCATGGCCACACCGGTTCCGCGCACGTAGAGGATCATCATCTTGCGGCCATCGGCCTTGGCGTGCGCGTACTCGGTCGCAGCCGCCAGCTCCTTGTCCAGGTGCTCCTTCACTGGGCCAACTTGGTCAGCCAGGCCGACTGCGGCCGCAACTTCGTCGATAAGCGTGTTGATGGTCTCGGGAGTGCGCTCGTCCGACACATGGACGACGGTGATCCCCGCTTTTTCAAACGTGTCGAACACGCGGCTGGGGCCAATCGAGCCATCGGTAATGATGAGCTCCGGCTTTAGCTTCATCACCGACTCAGCATTGACCGCATGCCCGCCGATAGTGAGGTTTGGCAGATCCTTTACCGCCGGGAAATCGGAGGCAGAGTCGCGCCCCACCAAACGGTCTCCAAGACCAAGTGTGTAGACCGAACGACTGAGTGCTCCCGCCCGGTCAAGCGTGAGAATACGCTGGTAGTCCTTACCTTCTGCCGGCTTCGGATCCTTTAGCAGCACTTCGGGGTTTTCCGAAGGCAGGTTCGCATGCGCGCCACCGTGAGCGGAAATGTTGTCGGCGCGCGGTACCGTCGTCACGCCAGCGCTTGACGACGACGCCCCCTGCGGCGCGGCATCATCGGAACCACAGGCGACTAGTCCTGCGACCAGGACAACACTCAACAGTGTCCCGGCAAGGCTGCGAACGCGACAGGCAGGCACGGTGAACATATTCCCCCTCTGTGAGCTGACGCTGCACGGAGATAGACGACAAAAGAATGACTAAATAACGACTAACACTAGTAACAAAGAGCTTAGAAAGGACTTTGCTCTACTCACCCAAAGAATCTTAGGCTATCTTTTGGTTCTAGGTTAGCCTATCCTTAAAAAAAGATAGTAATTTCTAACAGTTTTTCGGAAGGACGTTACCTCCTATGACTACCCGTACGCTCCAGCGTCGCGCAGCTCTCCTGGCCATTCCGGCCGTCGCCGCACTTCCACTTCTCGCCGCCTGTGGCTCAGATGACCCAGACGGTGCCGCGCAGGATGCTGCCAACGCCTCGGAAACCACCAGTTCGGCTGAGGCTCAAGAAACCGACGCCACCGCCGGTGAAGTAACCATGGAGGCCGAGCCGGTCAACGACCTGTCCGAGGGCGATGTCATCACCGTCGACCTCGCTGGCCTCGACCCCGACTACGGCTACTACGCCGCACTCTGCGCCGCAGAGAAGGCTCCAGGCAACCCCGTCCCGGACTGCACCGGTGACCGCAGTGCCGGCACCCAGTCGCAGCAGTGGATTACCAAGAAGTCCGGTGGCACCACCACCATCGCCGACGACAACACTGCGCACTTCGAGCTCAGCGTCGTCCCCACCGGTGAGGCCGTGGACTGTACTCAGCAGGAGTGCGTGCTGAAGCTCTTCGGCGACCACAGCGAGGGTTTCGAGGACATCACCGAAATCCCGGTTACTTTCGCAAAGTAGCCAAACCACACACGCGCAGGTGTCGCAGACCTAGGCTAAGAGCCATGGAAACCGACCAGCCTGCGACTGCCAAAGAGGCGGCACCGCGCCGCATCACACTCCTGCCCGGCGACGGCATCGGCCCCGAAATCACCGATGCCTGCCGAGGACTCATCACCGGCGTCTTCCCCCACTGGGAACTGAAAGAGGCACATATTGGCTGGTCACAATGGTGCGCGCACGGCAATCCCATCCCACAGGAGACCTGGGAAACACTAGAGCGCAGCGATGCCGCTCTCCTCGCGGCGATTACCTCCAAGCCCGCTCGCGAGGCCGAGGAAGAACTAGCACCGCATCTGAGCGGTACCGGCCTGACTTACCGCTCCCCTGTTCTCCAGCTGCGCCAGCGCCTCGATCTCTTCGCCAACATCCGCCCGGTCACCCTGCCCGGCGCGGCTGCCGACTTCACCATCGTCCGCGAAAACACCGAGGGCCTCTACAGTCACGACTATCTCCTTCCGCCTCACGACGCCCCGGCCGACTCCTCGCACCACCACCTGTGGGCAGAGGTGGTGGAGGACTCGACGGTGGCTCGCGCCGTCGATAAGCATGGCGAAGTTGCGGTTTCTTTGCGCGTGACGACGTCCTTTGCGTGGCACCGCCTTGCGCGACAGGCGGCTAAGTTGGCTCTCGCGCGGCAGGCGGCAAACCCCGATTCGGAGGCCACGCCGACGGTGACGGTGGCGGACAAGCCGAATATCCTGCGGGACTCTGCGCGTGTGATTCGCGGGGCGGTTGAGCAGGTTGCGGAGGAGTATCCGCAGGTCGCATTCGATTTTGCCAATGCGGATGCCGTGGCAATGCAGCTGGTGACCGACCCGGCGCGCTTTGATGTCATCATCGCGGAGAACCTTATCGGCGACATTCTCAGTGACATCGGCGCTGGGCTGATTGGCGGGCTGGGGCTGGCGGCGTCGGCGAATGTGGGCGATAACTTCGCGGTTTTCGAGCCGGTGCACGGTTCGGCACCTGACATTGCGGGTCGCGGCGTTGCTAACCCGGCTGCGTTTTTGCTCTCAGCGGCAATGTGCGCGGAACATCTTGGGCATCCGACCTCAGAGCTCGCACCGGCCGCCAAGCTGCGCCAGGCCGTCTACGCCGCGACTCGCACCGCGCCGACGCTGGATCTCGGCGGCACCGCAACTACCAGCGACTTTGTGGCTGCGGTGCGGGCGGAGCTGGGGTTGTAGGCATTGACTCAATTAAGAAGCGCAATTAAAGTGGTCGCTATCAATCCCAGCCGTTGACCCTCCGCCAATAAGGAGAGCGCCGATGACTGGGATTACTCATAGGGGGAGGGTCAAGAAGTATGAGTAAAAACAGGTATAACGCTGCGCAGGCTGTGCCTTTACGTGAAATCACTAACGAAGACGATCCTTTACACGTTAACTACACCGGAAAACAGGACCCTGAGGACGACGAAGAAGAGCTCTAGCTCCTACTGGAACTGGCTGAGGTCAATGCCTTCCAGCGGGTCGGACTCGCGGATGTCTTCCTCCGGTGGCAGCGGCACCTCGCAGAGCACAACTGCCGCGCCACACGGGTCCTGCACGGTTGCCAGCGGACCAAACTCGGTGGCCTGCGGGGCAACGAGCACGGAACCGCCCAGTTCCTCAGCCTTGGCGACAGCGGTGTCGATATTCTCCACGCCGAGGTAGGCCAGCCAGCCGACGAAGCTCTTATCGGCAGCATCGGTCTGTGCGGCAACCGAGCTGGCTACCAAGCCAGCGAATGGCGCCCCGTCTTCCATCGCGACTGCGAAAGTGCCGTGCTCGTTCTTGTTGCGCACTGCAATTTCCCAGCCAAAGAAGTTGTGGTAGAAGTCCGCGACCTGCTCAAAGGTCTCCTCCGGGCCTGCAACCAGTTCGAACCACACCGGGGTGCCGGGCTCGCCCGCTGCGATGAAGGCCTGTTCACCCGGCTGTTCCAGCAGCCCAATGAGGCCACCAGCGGGGTCGGAAACGACGGCCATCGTGGATCCGTCGACAAGCGGGGTCGGTTCCTGGAAGACCTCGGCGCCGAGCTCGCGCGCCTTGTCGACGGCACCAGCGGCGGAGTCGACATGGAAGTTCACACGCCACTGGTTGACGAAGGCATCCTCAGCGTCCTTATCGGCCTCGAGCAGTACCGACACGGGCATTCCGGACAGCATGGCAACACGGCGACCAGCGGATGCCTCGCGAGCATCCTCATGGATTGGCGCAGTGTTGCGGTAAGCCCACCCGAGAACGCCGCGGTAGAAGCGCTCGGTCTTACGCGGTGCGGCGGAGAGCAAATCTACGCGCAGGGGCATGCCAAATTCGGCGGGAAATGCGGGCATGAGTTACAGGTTCCTCCACTTTTCAGGATCAAAGTCATCATCGGCGGTGGCCTCATCAAAGTAGTCATCATCGACTTCATCGGCAGTGGCCACGCGTGCCGACATACCAGCAACAGAGACGACGTCCCCTGGACGCAGCACCTTGCCACGACGAGTGTCGACCTCACCGTTCACGCTGACCTGGCCCTCAGCAATGAGTTCTTTGGCCAGACCGCCCGTTTCCACCAGGTTTGCCAACTTCAGGAATTGCCCGAGACGGATGGACTCATCCCGGATTGCGACATCGATAGGCTCCATGCCCTTAAGTGTGTCATATCCGGTAATAATCTCGAACCGCTACGGAGATGAGGCAGCGCACCCTAACATCGTTCTCATGTCTAATTCACGGTCTCCGAAGTGGCCCCGGATCGCCAGCGAAGCGCCACCCCGCCCGCCGCTGCGTCATATTGTCGCCGCTTCAGTGGCTGTGAGTTTGCCGCTTATGACCTTGGCGCTCATCTCAAACTCCATTTCCGACCTGCTGTTTTTGCCCCCTATTGGGGCCGCCATGGCCCTTATCGTCGGCGCACCGAACTTGCCCCTGGCACAACCGCGAAATGTTGTGGTTGGACACCTGATCGGCTGCATCACTGGCATCCTGCTCTCGCGACTTTTTGGTGTCTCCATCATCACCGCAGCAATCGCCGCCGGTATCGCATTCGCACTTATGCTCATTGCTCGGGCAGCTCACTCCCCAGCGACCGCTACCGCGATTGTCACCGCGCTGATGCCACACGGCCCCGGCATCAGCAACGACTTCCGTCTCCTTGGCTTCGTTTTCGCCTCTTCAATCATGATTGTGGCGTTGGGGATTCTCGCCAACCGGCTGCGCCGCCTTCGGTATCCGACGTACTGGTGGTAGGCGGATTCTGGGGCACGCACTCCGGCTAAATACGGCTATCAGTGGGATAATGACACTCATGCCAAAGCAGTGGATTAACAACACGACGACCGAAAAGATTGTCATCGTCGGCGCTGGTGGTTTTGGGCGCAACGTGGTCAGCTTCATCAAGGACATCAATGACTACGCAGCAGCCAACGGCCTACCAGCGCAGTGGGAAATCCTAGGCATTATCGATGATGGCGCCCCGGACATGACATTTTTCCACAAAATGGGCGTGCAGTTTTTAGGTAAGACCGACATCTTCGCGGACTTGCCCGAGGGGGTCTACTACACAGTCGCAATCGGCAGCGGTGCTGCTCGACGCTCGATTGCGCAACGCGCAGATGCCGCGGAACTCGTGCCCGCGACTCTGGTTCACCCAGACACCAGCATTGGTGCGCTGGTCACGCTCGGCGAGGGCACGGTCATCTGCCCCGGAACACGTCTGACCTGCAATATTGAGGTAGGCAAGCACGCCCAAATCAATATGAATGTCACGATCGGCCACGATGCGGTGCTGCGAGACTACTGCACAATCTTCCCGCTCAATGCCGTGTCGGGCTTTGTCACGCTTGGCGAAGCCTGCACCCTAGGCGCCAACTCCGTAATCAACCCCGGCCTCACCGTCGGCGAGGGAGCGTACATCGGATCCGGAGCCGCAGTTACCAGAGACGTCGATGACTACTCCGTTGTCGCCGGTGTTCCCGCAAGTGTGATTAAGAATCTTCGTTAGCGGAGACGTCCTTATCCGACGACCCATTGTTCGACGAACCGGTGAACTCAGTCATGGTCGCTTGACCCTCTTCTGAGATGCCTTCGCGCCTCAGCACCACCAAGATCGTGTCGAGCAGGATCTTTGCATCGAGCAGTAGCGACCAATTATCCACGTACTGCACGTCGTACTCGAAACGCTCTTCCCAGGTGATGCCATTGCGGCCCGAGACCTGGGCAAGCCCCGTAATTCCCGGTGGCACCTCATGGCGGCGTGCTTGGCGCGGCGAATAACGTTCTAGATACTTCATGCGCAGCGGACGCGGACCAACGAGGCTCATATCGCCACGCAGAACGTTAAAGAGCTCCGGGAGCTCATCCAAGCTTGTGGACCGAAGGAATTTTCCTACCTCCGTGAGGCGGGACGCATCGTCGACAAACCCCTTTGCCGGATTGACGTGGTGCATCGTCCGGAACTTGAGGATATTAAACGGCTCACCATCCTGGCCCGGGCGTTCCTGGCGGAATAGGACTGGCTTCCCCATGGAAAGCCGTACTGCCAGCGCCGTAGCACCCATAACTGGCGACAGCACAATCAGGCCTGCTGCAGACGCCGCGACGTCGATGCCACGCTTAATTACCCGTTGCGCGCGGATGCTTAGTGAATCCATTGGTCATCTCCTACTTTTCGTTGAACATTTCGCGCAGAAGCTTTTCGGCACGCGCATCGACTTCCGCATTTGAACGGTTTCTGACCAACCAACCGATCGCACCCGCTGCACCAGCCGCAGCAAACGACGCTGCCGCAACGCGCAGTTTCTTGTTGTCATTCTTGTTGTCAGGCGCACTTTGCTTGACGACGGCCACCGCTGGCTCCAGCTCCGGCACAACCGGCTCCGCGGTATCGGTGACCATGACTGGTTCGGGCTCGGCTGCGGGTTCTGGTTGCGGCTCCAGCTCTGGTTCTACCGATGCTGTGTCCTGCGCGCGGCACCGTAGGCTCAGCATTGCAAATGCTGCTGCAAAGCCAAATAGCCATAGCGAACGGGAATCGTAGTAGTAGCCGGAAAAAACCTGTGCCACAAGAACCGCTAACGCCACAGCTGCGGTCAGACCAGCTTGAAGAAACTTGAATAGGTGGCGACAAGCGATTGCCAACACAACCAGCACAATCACAAACAGACCGATTCCTATGACACCCGCTTCAGATCCGACTGTGTAGAAGATATTGTGCGGATGCTCCAGTGGACGTGAAGACCTCGGTGTCGACAGCACAACGAAGCTGTGCAGACCACCACCAAAGATGCGGTGTTCACCCATGATTCGGAAAGCTTCATCGTGAAGATAACTACGCCCAGAATCATGTTCTTTTTCGAAGGTCAACTGGATAAAGCGCGTCTTAAAGTACTCTTCAATCTCGGTACCTGCGATGAATCGCGAGTATCCATACGCGACCGCTGCGGCGACAGCGACGTAAAAAACAGTCGCCCACTTCCAACCCCAGTGAAAAAACACAGCTATTGCGGTAAAGAGGACTACCACGGTGGTAGCAACCAGTACACCGCGGCTTCCCGACGCAACGAGACCGTAAGCAAATGGTGCAGCGAACAAGAGAGCTGCCCACATGAACTTACGCCACAGCATAAAAAACACAGCTGCCGCGATGCCGTACAGCATGAAACGGGCAAAGACATTCGGGCCACCGCCGAACGCAGTCATACGTCCGACATATTTCGGACCAGTAATGCCGCCGTAGAGAAAAATAAGCGAGCAAATGGCTATTGCTAACCACAGCCACACCAGTGCCTGAGGATGCAAATAGAACAGTATCGCTGACATCGTGGCGATGAGTCCGAGCGTTATCAACGCAGTAACGACGGGAGCGACTTCGGCAGCTTCAGGAGCCCATAGTCCGGACAGCATCATCCATAACAGCCAGACATAGAACGCCACTAATGCCCACGCTGCAATCGGCCACTGTTTTACATTGCCAGCGCCTTTCATCGCGTTCAACCAACTCTGGCGCTGAGATTGAGGCGTGCCAACGGCGGTAAGGATTGCAACGATCACCAAAATCGGCAATGCCAAAGATAAATCAGGAAGCGCTGCGGAGACATCCTTCATCGTCGTGTCGCCAACGTAGAGAACACCAGCAAACATTCCTGCGGCCACCACAATAAATAGGGACTGCAGTATTGGTTTTCGCTGTTTTACAGCTTCTCCAGCTACCTCAGTAGAAGTCATCCCAGCACTTCCTTCAAAACACCTATCACCCGCGCGACGTCGTCATCGTCCAGCGCCGGACCACTAGGAAGAGTAATGCCGCGGGAGAAAAGATTCTCAGCGGTACCGTTGATGGTCGCTCGCGCGCCCTCATACACCGGCTGCAGGTGCATCGGCTTCCACAGGTGACGAGCCTCGATGTTGGACTCACCCAGCGCCGCAATCACGCTGTCCGGGCTCAGCACGCCCTTATCGACGGCATCCTGTGGCAGCACAATCGAGGTCAGCCAGCAGTTCTCGGTGAACCGCTCGTCGGAGTCAGAGAGCAAGCGGGCACCTTTACCAGGGGCATCGTCGTCAAGCGAGGCGAGCAAATCTAGGTACGCGTCGCGAATCTGGCGACGGCGAGCAATCATGTCGTCCAGACGCGAGTGCTGCGCCCGCCCCAGCGCGGCAAGCAGATTGGAAAGACGGTAGTTGTAGCCGATTTCGGTGTGTTCGTACCAAGCGACGGGCTGACGCGCCTGCGTGGACAGGTAGCGCGCGCGGGCGATGAGATCAGCATCGTTGGACAGCAGCATGCCACCGCCGGAGGTGGTCATGATTTTGTTGCCGTTGAACGACAGCGCGGCGGCACGGCCAAAGCTGCCGGCCGGCTGACCATCGACGCTAGCACCGAGCGCCTCGGCGGCGTCCTCGATGAGCGCGATGCCGAGTTCTTCCAGGCGTGGCGCGAAGGCCGGGTAGTCGGCGCAGCGGCCGAAGAGGTCCACAATCATCACGGCGGGAACGCTCTTGCCCTCGGCAAGCAGTTCATCGACGGTGCAGAGCAGCAGCTCAGGGTCGATGTTGCCGTCCTCTGCGGCATCGATAAACACCGGCGTAGCGCCGACGTAAGCGATGGCGTTGGTCGTGGCCGCGAAGGTCATGGTGGAAACCGGGATGTAGTCACCTTCACCAATCCCCAGCGCGAGCAGCGCCAAGTGCAGGCCAGCAGTACCAGACGACAGTGCGAGCGCGTGCTCAACACCGCAGCGCTTGGCAATCTCCGCTTCAAACGCGTCTACCTCGGGGCCCAACGGAGCCACCCAACCAGAGTGGAGTGCACGAACGACGGCCTGTTCTTCTGCTTCGGTGACTGTCGCGAGCGAAAGAAAGATCCGCTCATTGGGCTTGTTAGCGTCGGCGTTAGTCATTACTTCTGAACCTTTCGGACGCGGTTGAGTACCTCGATGAGCTGGTTGTACAGGCTGTCACGAGCAAAACGCTTCTCACCCAGTTCGCGGTTTCGCTGTCCCGCTGCGCGCATCTCATCGCGGTCGGAGATGATTTCAGCGAATCGCTTGGCCGCGGTCGGAATATCGCGCGAGAGACGCCAACCGGCATCGTGCTCGGTTGCGGCTTCCTCCAGCCAGCCACCGTGGTTGAACACCACCGGACGCGATGCGGCCATGGCATCGAAGACCTTGTTCAGGGAGTTGCCCTCCAGGCAGGGGTCATCACGCAGCGGCGATAGCGCGATATCGGCGGCAGACACGTACTTGGCGACATCTTCCTTCGGCTGACGGCCGAGGAACATCGCATCGGCATCGAGGCCAGCGTTCTCAGCGCGCTGGTACAACGCATCCGAGTCGCTTCCCTGCCCCAGCAGGACAAAGCGCACATTCTCCACGCCATCACGACGCAGCTGCGCCGCCAAATCCACAAGCCACTCCAGCTGGTAGGACATGCCAAAACCACCGGCGTAGACGGCCACCACATCATCGCCCCAGCCCTGCTCCTTGCGGAAAGCCGCACGCTGCTCGGCCGGGATATCAAAGCGCTCAAAGTCCGACGCATTTGGAATGACGGTCACGCGCTTCTTCGGAGCTACCTCTTTGACGCCATCGGCCATCGACGGCGACAGCGCCACCACCTCGCTCGATGCCGCATAGAATGCCTTCTCCAGCTGCTTAGCCAGGAAAATCGCGACCGGATTATTGAGATAGCCCAACTTGATCGGCACCTCTGGCCACAGGTCACGGATCTCCGCCACCAACGGTGCACGCTGAGTAAACTTCGCCACAATTCCCGGAACCGCCACAGTCAGCGGAGTCGAGGACGCGTAAATCACGTCGGCAGGCACACGGGCAGCAACCGCGGAGGCGCGCACTAGGAAGTTGAAGAAACTGACGATGCGCTCGCGCTTCGACATTTCATTGCGGTACGGAATCGCTAGACGACGCACGTGGATGCCATCAACAGTTTTATCCATGGCCTCATCGCGACCACAGATCATTGTCACCTCGTGGCCTACAGCGGCCATTCGGCGGGCAAACTCGTAGGGTCGGGAACCACCCGGCTCACCGGGGAGAACAAAGTGCTGGTGGATATAAGTGATTCGCATTGTTTAGCTTTCCTCGATTACGTCGACGGGGAGTTCTTCGGTGGTAGTTGATGGATTCTTCTGGCCTCCGGTTGGCCGCATTAGCGCCACTGCCGCAACCACGGCTGCTGCAAAATAGACAACTGCGCTAGTCCACGCGAGGCCGAGGGCGTCTCCGAGAAGAATGCCAATCGGGTAACAAATGACAGCGATAACGGCGGAAATGAGCTCCACTCGGCCAATTCGACGGGGATTGTCGCTGCCGAGAATTTCACCGCACAGGTGTCGGTAGCAGCCGAGCACCACGGCCGCGATAGTCAGTGGCAGCACCAACTCCCGGGCAGGCTCAAACTCATGGCCGAATACCGGCACGATGAGGAAGTAGAGTGCCACACCACCGAGCGCACCAAGCGCGCCGTACGCTGCAGTGACTATGCCAAGGTGTCGGAGCACACGAGACGGGGTGAGTTCGCGACCCCTCTGGTCGCTGGTGCGCTGATCGGCGACCGATTGCGCGACCCAATACAGCGGCTCTGTCGCCGTAGCCACGACCACGAAAAGGCCTAACGACGCCGGTGAGGCCAGCGCCGGCAGTAAAACGCGCCCCAAGCGTGTCGTCGTCAGCGGTCCCAGGCCCGATGCGATGAATGGGGCATTTGTTCGAGCCGTCTCTACCACTCCGCCAACACGGGAATCGGTGTGTTTGCGTGACTTCGCTAGCGACCAGATTGCCAGGGGCAGCGCCGGGAAGATATAGGCCGCAGCCCACCAGCGCCAGTCCTCGACTCCTGCAAAATACAATGCAGTGCTAATCAGCAGTACTGAGCCCTGGAAACCGACGAATACTGCGACAAAGAAAGACACTCGATGGCGGCTGATAGCCATCGCACGAACCATGGAAAATGACACGGTAACCAAGGCGACAACGCCGGCCATTGCCGTCCACGGTCCGTAGACGACACCTGCGATGGCACAGGCAATCAGAGCGACCACAGTCATGGCGAAACCACTCGGAATGAGACCGTGGTCGTAATCATCGCGGCGCAGCAAAAGCCGATCGGCCCCAAAGCCGACGAAGGGCGCCACAATATAGGCGAACTGCAAAACGGTAGCGACCTCGCCTCGACCGGCGGGCCCCAGCACTCGCGCGGAAAGAATACTGACCACAAAAGCGACGATTGCGGCCAGCGCTGAAGCTGCCGAAATCGTCGCAACTGTTCGAACTCTTTGCGCCAGCTGCCCGGAGTTAGAGGAGCTGGTGATTGTCACGGTGGGGAGTCATCCTAACTATTTTGCCTTCGAGCTAGCGGTTGCAAGTGATTGTGCACCAGCGGGATACGCCGCAATACTGCTTTGCGCCCCACCGTGCTCTGCAAGCCAACGACGTGCAGCATCGTGATTATGTGTGCACGGGAGAATCCGCGAATTCAGCCGTTCCGGCTCAACACGTACCTCAGTAATCAGCGGATGACGATCACCAATCTTGGGAACCTCGCGGTCATCAACCAAGTCCTCGGAGATCTTCTCACCTTCGCGAAGACCCGTGTAGACAATCTCTACGTCTGCGTCATGGAGCCTGATAAGGTTCTCCGCCAGCTCAGCAATCTTGACCGGCTCACCCATCTCCAGCACCAGAGTCTCACCGGACTCTGCAATAACGGTAGCCTGCAGCACCAGCTGCGATGCCTCCGGAATGGTCATGAAGTAGCGCTGAACGTCAGGGTGCGTCACCGTAACCGGGCCGCCCTCTTCAATCTGACGCTGGAAAGTCGTAATGACCGAGCCACGCGAGCCAAACACGTTACCGAAGCGGACAGATGCCCAGACACCTTCGTGAGTTTGCCCCATGTGCGCAGTCAGACGTTCTGCGGCGCGCTTGGATTCACCCAGAATCGAGGCTGGGTTCGCAGCCTTGTCCGTGGAAATATTAATAACGGTTGAAACATTGGCCGCAGCGGCTGCATCCAGGACGTTCTGGGTTCCGATGACATTGGTTTGCACTGCTTCTGCAGGGTAGCTCTCCAGCAGCGGCAGGTGCTTGAGAGCTGCAGCATGGTAGACAACATCGGGCTTGCGCTCGGTGAAGATCTGCGTCAGCATTTCCGCGTCACGGATATCAGCCAAGACGGTATCGGAGCCGTCGAGAAGCGCCGAACCCGTCAGCGACAGCTGAGTGGCATGCAAGCCGCCCTCATCGCGATCCAGCATGATAATTTCTGCCGGCTCAAAGCGGTGAACCTGTCGGCAGATCTCGGAACCGATAGAACCGCCAGCGCCTGTGACCAGCACCTTCTTACCGCGGATTATCGAAGCGACCTTGGATTCATCCAGGTGCAGCGGCTGGCGGCCGATGAGGTCGGCGATGTTAATTTCGCGCACCTGCGAGGTAGCGACAGCACCACGGTGGCGCGAGTACTCCTCCACCGGCGGCAGAATAAGCAGGCGCAGGGACGATTCCTCACAAATGTGGTTGAGGACATTGATGCACTCAGTGGACAGTGGCTCATTAGTCGCAATGATGACCGACTGCGCCGAAGTGCGCGATGCGACTTCGCCCAACTGATCAATGCCACGAATCACGCGGAGACCATGGATACGAGAAATATGGTTCTCACCGCTTTCTTCGGGATCGACGATTCCAACCAAGTGGAAGCGGTTCTCACGGGAAATACCGGAATCCGTAAGGCTGTTAATAAAAAACTTGGCTCGACGGCCTGCACCGAGAACAATCAAGCGATCATCCGTCTGGCGGGTGCCAAAGTTATCGGTAATCCAGCGAGCGAGAGTTCGGGTATAGATACTTGCCAAAGTTGCGACACAGCCACCGGCGAACGGAACGTACCACGCAATTTCCGGGAAGGTCTTCAGAATTTGAGCCAAACCAGTGGCTGCGGTAGCGCCGCCCATGCTGATGCTCAGCAGAACAATATCTTCAGTTCGACTGCCGGGCCATACGCGTTGCGGGTTGGTGTACTCCCCGAGCAGCAGGCCAAGCAGGACGATGACTACCACGGCGACAGCGACAACCAAAAAATTAGTGCCTGATATTTCAGAGAAAGATACCAATTCACCGCGGACGATTCCATTAGCGGCGGACAGCGCAACCAGCCAGGCGAGTACATCAAATACACACCAGGCGAGCTGCTTCCAGTCTCGGATAAACATTCTTATGCCTTTTATTGCTGGTTAAATTTTCCTACGCACAATGCGTTCCACAGGCTTGGCATACTATGCGATATGAACTACATTTACAGCCCTCTACTCCAAAGGGCTACCCCATCGTTCGGGTAGCCAAAAAGCCACCCTTTCCACCCGTCATCCTCCCTGGTAAAACAATGTTTCGCCAACTATTTACCGAAGCTTCAATCTGTTTACATTCATATAACTAGCTATACAAACTAACTTCTAACGTAACCACTTCCCGACGATTCCAATTAATGCAAAATCACCTCTTTATTGAGATGCTTATTCACGGAAGTATTTGCGTGAATACTCAAACAATCGTTTTTGACAAAAGGGTTACACTTCCCCCGTGAGCACATCATCAACGCGTCGGGCACGCGCTTTCATCATCCGGAAGCCCTTCCTTGCTGCATTGATTACTGCCGTTTCAGTTCTAACGGTGATGACGCTATTGCTTGCTACCCTGATGCTGATTCAAAACCGGATGAGTCAGACACAGCAGACCACACAGTTCTGACAGGCCTACAAAAAAACGGCGAAGACCTGCCCAAATAAAAGCACTCTTACATGCACCCCTATTAAATGCGCAACCGGTATGCGTATTATTGATATATGTCGTCGCCCGCCACACCAGAGCCCCAAGCCCCCACAACCAAACCCCCTTCTAAACCTGGCAAGAGTCACCGCATGTCCTGGCATCGCAAGGCCGGTATGCCGGTGCGCTGGTGGTTCGCTGCCATCATTGTGGCCGCATTAGTCCACCCATTTGTCACCGATGGGCGCTGGCTGTTGGTGCACCTCTTTACCCTCGGCGCCGTCACTAACTCCATCCTTATCTGGGGCCGCCACTTCACCGAGAAACTACTGAAAATCGATGTGCCCGATGGCAATCGGCACATTCAGTTAGCAAACATTTACCTGCTCAACGCGGGCATTGTCGCAACGGTCGTCGGCAAGCTGGGCGATTGGTGGCCAGTGACCACGGCCGGCGCGGCGGTCGTCGGCGTCGCCGTCGCATGGCATGCGATTTCCCTCGGACGCGACCTGGTAGCGAAGCGCGATCGACCATTCGCCATCTCCGTTGCGTACTACGTCGCGTCGGCATGCCTACTGCCGATCGGCGCCACGCTCGGCGCCATCCTCGCATCTCCGAAGGGCGAAGCGCTTCACGACGACCTCCTACTGGCACATGAAGCCATCAACCTTATTGGCTTCCTCGGGCTCGCGGCCTGCGGCACGCTCATCACCATGTTCCCAGCGCTGTGGCGAACCCAGATGTCGCCGCATTCCCGCCCGAAGCTGGCACTAGCAGTACAGCTCATAGGTATCGCGACTACCACAATCGGTGCACTGACCAGCTTCAACTGGTTCGCCTCCGTCGGCCTTGGCATCATCACTATCGGCTGGGTTATAGCCGCCATTCCGTGGGCGCACAACGTCATGACTGTCGCTAAAGACCCCCGCGACCGCCTCAGCTACCCGGCGCTGTCTGTTGCGGCTGCGGCCGTCTGGCTGATCGGCACACTCACAGTTGCCACAGTCAAGGCGCTTGACGGCAGCTTCGTAATCTCATCCCTTACGCTGCCGCTGGTATTCGGTTTCGGCGCACAATTGCTTATCGGCATGATGAGCCAACTCTTGCCCGCCACCATCGGCGGAGGTGCTGGTCCAGTCTCTGCCGGTATGAAGGAACTTGACCGCGCGGGCGCATTCCGCTGGTCGATCATCAATATTGGTCTGGCACTGTGGCTAATGCCGCTGCCTTCCTGGACCAAAGTGGCGGTCTCCGCAATGGTCTCCCTTGCCTTGGTGTCTTATCTGCCACTTGTCGGTCGTGCCGCGAAGGCTCAGATTGGTGCGCTGAAAGAAAGTCAGAAGGCACGGGCCAACAAAGAAGCAACGCCGAAGCCGGTCGAACTGCACGCAACTGCACGTCGACTCGGTGCTCAAACTACCGCCGCTCTGGCTGTATTGGGCCTGGTAGTGACTATTGGTGTTGCGCTGAGCGGTGGCGGCGGAACGGGCAGCATTGAAACCACCGGCGATATCGCACCCACCGGCGAGACCGTCGAGGTCACGGTTACCGCCAACGATATGACGTACACCCCAAACATCATCGAGGTCAACCCCGGTGACCGCCTGGTCATCACCATGGTCAACGCTGATTCCCAGGTCCACGATCTGCGCTTGGCCACCGGCGAGGACACCGGACGTGTCGCCCCTGGCAACTCCGCCACCATTGAAGTGCCGGTTGTTCCCGGTGACATTGACGGCTGGTGCACCATTGCTGGTCACCGCCAGATGGGCATGACGCTCACGGTCAATACAGGTAGCACTGATCATTCACACCACACCAGACGTGGCAACCACGCTGACCATGCCACTCCCGGTGCGCTCGGGAATGTCGGCGAGCAACCCGGCCCAGACTCCCCTACCATTAATCCAATATTGGCGCCCGCCGAGGACACTACAGTCCACCACGTCACCCTGAGAGCCAGCGAGTTCACCGGCTACGCTGCCCCTGGCGTCGAGCAGCAGCATTGGGTATTCAACGGCAAACCGCTGGGGCCAACCCTGCGCGGCAAGGTGGGCGACGAGTTCGTCGTCACGCTCATTAACGATGGCACGATGAGTCACTCCATCGACTTCCACGCGGGCATTGTCTCGCCGGATGAGCCGATGCGAGACATTGCCCCTGGCGAGAAGCTTGAGTACCGCTTCCGCGCCGACCGGGCGGGCATCTGGATGTACCACTGCGCAACCATGCCCATGTCCATGCACATCGCTGCCGGCATGCACGGTGCGGTCATCATTGACCCGCCGAGCCTCGCAGAAGTCGACCACGAAGTTCTTCTGGTGCAGTCCGAAAGCTACTGGGGCGAAGCCGGCCCCGATGCCGACAAGGTCATGGCCGAGGATCCGGATATCTACAAGTTCAACGGTTACCCCGACCAGTATCTCACCCACCCCATCCGCATTCGCGCAGGTGAGACGGTACGTTTCTGGTTACTGGCCGCAGGCCCCAACAAGGGCACGAGCTTCCACATCGTCGGTACGCAGTTCCATCGCGTGTACAAAGAGGGAACGCTTTTGCTTGACGACGGCGTGGGCGGCGCCCAAGCCCTTGACCTCGGTGCCGCGCAGGGTGGTTATGTTGAGGCCGAATTCCCGGAGCCGGGCACGTACCGCTTTGTTGACCACCAGATGGTGCATGCCGAAATGGGAGCACGCGGCGACATAGTGGTGAACTAAACCAGGGTTTACAACTTAATTGGAGCGTCTTCTGGCTCCACCGCGCGAGGCAAGTTGGACTCGCCCATCAGGTACTGGTCCACGGCCTCGGCGCAGGCGCGGCCTTCGGCGATAGCCCACACGATTAGGCTGGCACCACGGCCATTGTCACCGGCCACGAACACCGGACCGTCGAAGTTCTGCTCGATGTCGCTGCGCACGGCGAGGTAGTCGTCGTCACGCATCATCACACCGCGATCATTGAACTGAATCCCCAGCTCATGCGGCAGGCCCCCGCGCTCCGGGCCGGAGAAGCCCAGAGCAATGAGAACTAGGTCGGCATCGAGCTCGAAATCCGTGTCCTCCATGGGCACGCGCTTCCCATCGATGACCTCGACCTCGTTGGCGGACAGACCGGTCACGTGACCGTCCTCGCCGTGGAAGGAGACGGTGTTGACGTTGAAGACGCGCTTGCCCAGCGTCTCACCGGTGACGCGAGCGTTAAGGCCGAGCGCCTCGGTAACCTCTGGCGGCTCGGAACCGGTGATGGTGTACTCACCTTCTTCGTGGGCAGTAGCTACGCGCCAGACCAGCGGATACATCGGCCACGGAGTCGACGCCGCACGGGACTTCGGAGCCCGCGGACGGATATCGAACTGCGTGACGGACACCGCTCCCTGGCGCAGCGCGGTACCGAAGCAGTCAATGCCGGTGTCGCCACCACCGATGACGACAACCTTCTTGCCCTTGGCATCAATTGGCGGGGTGTCGAGCTCGCCTACGGCAACGCGGTTGGCGCCCGGCAAGTACTCCATAGCCTGGTGAATGCCCTCGAGGTCACGACCATCGACAGGTAGGTCACGGGCAAGTGACGCACCGGTAGCTAGAACAACCGCGTCGAATTCGGCCAGGTCAGCGGCGGTCGGTGAGACGTTGGTGCGGAACTCGGTGCCCTCAATCTCCATCTGCTCAAGGCGACGGTCGAGGAAGCGCTGCTCCATCTTGTAGTCCGGTACACCGTAGCGCATCAGACCACCGATCTTGTCGTCACGCTCGAAGACCGTGACATCATGCCCGGCGCGAGTCAGCTGCTGTGCTGCAGCAAGGCCCGCCGGACCGGAGCCGATAACAGCGATGTGCTGACCGGTGTCGAAAGTCGGCACAATCGGCTGCACCCAGCCCTCATCGAAGCCGCGTTCAACGATGGCCAGCTCAATACTCTTAATGGTCACCGCATCGTCGTTGATGCCGAGCACACAACCGCCCTCGCACGGAGCCGGACACAGGCGACCGGTCCACTCGGGAAAGTTATTGGTGGCGTGCAAGCGCTCGAAAGCCTCGTGCCAGCGGTTCTGACGAACCAGGTCATTCCACTCCGGAATGATGTTGCCCAGCGGGCAGGTCGAGTGACAAAACGGCACGCCACAGTCCATACAGCGGGTCGCCTGCTGTTGCACCTGCCCGTTGCTAGCCTCCTCATAGACCTCTTTCCAGTCCATCAGACGCAGCGGAACCGGGCGATGAGCAGGCTCTTCGCGCTGGAATTTCATGAAACCCTTCGGATCAGCCATTGCTTACTGCCTCCATGATTGCCTCGTTGATGTCAGCGTCGTTGTCCTTTGCCTTCGCGACTACGTCGAGAATTCGGGCGTAATCACGCGGCATGATCTTGATGAACTGTGCAGCCGGGAACCGAGTCTTGGAACCCGTGAGCTTGCGGTGCTTCGACAGCGTGGCCTCCAGCCAGCTGATGTCCTCATCACCCAGCGGCACGATGTCGACCAGCTCGGTGTTGATGTTCGCCCGCGTCGCCTCGTTATCCAGCAGATAGGCGATACCGCCACTCATACCGGCGCCGAAGTTGTGACCTACCGGACCCGCCACTACGACGCGGCCACCGGTCATGTACTCACAACCGTGGTTACCGATGCCCTCGACCACGGCCGTAGCACCGGAGTTACGCACGCAGAAGCGCTCACCGACAGTGCCGCGGACGAAGATCTCACCACTGGTGGCACCGAAACCAATGACGTTGCCGGCAATGGTGTCGGTAGCCAGATCCGCGGTCGGCGGAGCCGAACGTGAAGGTCGGACCACAATCTTCCCGCCGCACAGTCCCTTGCCGACGAAGTCGTTAGCATCGCCCTCCAGCTTGATAGTCACACCGGCCGGCAGGAACGCGCCCAGCGAGTTACCGGCGGAACCGAGCAGGTTGACGACGATGGAGTCGTCGGCAAGCCCATGCTTACCTGCGACTTTGGTGACTTCGTACCCGAGCCGCGTGCCCACGGAACGGTTCACATTGCTGATGGCGTGGTGCAGCGCCACTGGCGTCGGCGCCAACCCATTCGCGCGCGCCGTGCGCAGGGCCGGCTGCGCTTCGTCGATGAGACGCTCGTCCAGCGCACCCTCGAGGCCATGATCCTGCGTCTTCGTGCAGTAGGAATCCTGGTCCGCAAAGAAGGGGCTTTCGGCAACGTGCAGGATTCGCTCCAGGTCAAGCTTTGCGACGCGCGGAAGGTTGCCCAGATCCTTGCGCGGACGCAGGCACTCGGCATGTCCGACCGCCTCATCGATGGTACGGAAACCCAGTTCAGCGAGGTATTCACGGACCTGCTGGGCGATAAAGGTGAAGAAGTTGACCACGTGCTCGGCACGGCCGGTGAACTTGCTCCGCAACGTCGGATTCTGGGTGGCAATACCGACTGGGCAGGTGTCCAGGTGGCAGACGCGCATCATGACGCAGCCCTCCACCACCAGCGGAGCGGTGGCGAAACCGAACTCCTCAGCGCCCAACAGCATCGCGACCACGACATCGCGACCGGTCTTGAGTTGACCGTCGCACTGCACGCGGATGCGGTCGCGCAGCCCGTTGAGCATCAGGGTCTGCTGGGTTTCAGCGAGCCCCAGCTCCCACGGACCACCGGCGTGCTTGAGGCTGGTCAGCGGCGAGGCACCAGTGCCGCCATCGTGGCCGGAGATCAACACGACGTCGGCATGCGCCTTCGAAACACCAGCGGCGACGGTACCCACGCCCTGCTCGGAGACGAGCTTCACGTGAATGCGGGCGCGCGGATTGGCGTTCTTGAGATCGTAGATGAGCTGCGCCAAATCCTCGATCGAGTAGATGTCGTGGTGCGGCGGCGGCGAAATCAGGCCCACGCCCGGGGTGGTGATGCGGACTTCCGCAATCCACGGGTAGACCTTGTTCGGTGGCAGCTGGCCACCTTCGCCGGGCTTTGCGCCTTGGGCCATCTTAATCTGGATGTCGGTGCAGTTGGACAGGTAGTGGCTGGTCACGCCGAAGCGACCCGATGCGACCTGCTTGATGGCAGAGCGCTTCCAGTCGCCGTTGGCCTCCATCTCGAAGCGGTCCGGGTCCTCGCCGCCCTCGCCGGAGTTGGACATGCCACCCAGGCGATTCATGGCAATAGCCAGCGTCTCGTGCGCCTCCGCGGAGATGGAACCGTAGCTCATCGCGCCGGTGGAGAAACGCTTGACGATGCTGGAGACCGGTTCAACCTCTCCAATGTCGATCGGCTCGCGATCCGAGACGAACTCGAGCATGCCGCGCAGAGTTGCCAGCTGCTTGGTCTGCTCATCGACCTTGTTGGTGTAATCTCGGAAGACCGCGTACTGACCAGTGCGGGTCGCATGCTGCAGCGTGTAGATGGTCTCCGGGTTGAATAGGTGGTACTCGCCTTCGCGGCGCCACTTGTACTCGCCGCCGAGATCCAGCTCGCGGTGTGCTTGCTCTTCCGGACGCGGCAGGAATGCGCTGCGGTGGCGAGCGGCAACATCTTCTGCGACCTCGTCGAGGCCAATGCCCTCCAGCGGAGAAACAGCGCCGGTGAAGTACTCGTCCAAGAACTCCTGCGACAGACCGACGGTGTCAGCCAACTGAGCACCACGGTAGGACTGCAGCGAGGCGATACCCATCTTGGACATGATCTTCAGCACTCCCTTGGAGGCTGCCTTGCAGTAATTTGAGCAGGCCTGATCCAGCGTCAAATCACCGAGCTGATCCTTCATGCGCAGCTCATCGATGGTTTCGAAGGCCATGTACGGATTGATGGCATCGGCACCGAAGCCCAACAGCATGGCCATGTGATGCACCTCGCGGGCGTCGCCAGCCTCAATGATGAGGCTGGCACGCGTGCGAGTGCGTTCCTCCACCAGGTGGTGGTGGACCGCAGAGGTCAGCAGCAGTGATGGGATGGGCGCAAAGCGCTCGTTGGACTCACGGTCAGACAGCACAATCAGTCGAGCACCGCGGTCAATGGCCTCGGAGACCTCACGGCGGACACGACGAATAGCGTTGCGCAGGCCACGGCCACCGCGGGCGACCGGGTACAGGCCGGAGATGACCTCGGCGCGGAACTCGGAGTACTCCTCGTTCTTGCCCGCCTGACACAGGGTGACAAAGTCGTGGTTGTCCAGGATTGGATGCTCTAGCCGGATACGACGGGCGGCATCGGCAGTGGGCTCCAAGATGTTGGTCTCTGCCCCCAGCAACGTATTCATGCTGGTGATGGACTTTTCGCGCAGCGAGTCCAGCGGCGGGTTGGTCACCTGTGCAAACCGCTGCGAGAAGAAGTCGAACAGCATGCGAGGTCGGTTGGACAGCGCCGCAATCGGCGTGTCCGAGCCCATCGAACCCAGGCCCTCCGCGCCGGTGAGTGCCATCGGGCGGATGATTAGGTCAACGTCTTCTTCGGTGATGCCGAAGACGCGCTGTCGTAACACCGCGCGGGCATGCGGCATGTACTGGTAGCGCTCTCGTGGCAAATCGGCGATGTCGACCAGGCCTTCTTTGATCCATTCCTCGTAGGGCCCAGTGGCGGCCAGCGTGGACTTAATCTCCTTGTCCTCAATAATGCGACCGGCCTTCATGTCCACCAGGAACATACGCCCCGGCTGTACGCGCGTGCGCTGCACAATCTGCTCCGGCGGGATATCCAAGACACCAGCTTCGGAGGCCATCACCACCAGGCCCTCGTCAGTCACCCAAATGCGTCCCGGCCGCAGGCCATTGCGATCCAAGGTGGCACCGATGACCTGGCCGTCGGTAAAGCAGATAGCGGCGGGGCCGTCCCACGGCTCCATCAGGCAGGCGTGGTACTCGTAGAACGCGCGAACCTGCGGGCTGAGGTTGTCATCGTGCTCCCAGGCCTGCGGAACCATCATCATGACCGCATGCGGGAGACTGCGACCACCGAGATGCAGGAGCTCCAGGGCCTCGTCGAAACGCGCAGTGTCAGAACCGTTGGGGTCGCACACCGGCAGCGCGCGGTCGATATTGCCCAGCTTGCCAGAGCGAATCAGCGACTCGCGGGCGCGCATCCAGTTTTCGTTGCCGCGCACGGTGTTGATCTCACCATTGTGAGCGACGTAGCGGTACGGGTGTGCCAGCGGCCAGGACGGGAAAGTGTTCGTGGAAAAGCGCGAGTGCACGATGGCCAGCGCGGAAGTAACTTCCTTCTGCTGCAGGTCAAGGTAGAAATCCTTCAGCTGCGGGGTAGTGAGCATACCCTTGTAGACAATTGTGCGGCTGGACAGCGACGGGAAGTACACGGTGTCGCCGCCAGAGCCCTCGCCGGCGCCCCGTTCGCCCAGCTCACGCTCGCAGCGCTTACGCAGGAAGAACATCTTGCGGTCGAGATCAATATCGCTGAGCTGGCGCCCCTCGTAGTTCTTCGCGGTAACGAAGAGCTGACGGAGCACTGGCATAGCCTGACGGGCCATCTGGCCGAGCCCTTCAGCGTCGATTGGTACATCGCGCCATGCCAGGATCTCGATGCCCTCTTCAGCGCAGATGTCTTCAATAGCCCGAATGGCATCGAGAGTAGCCATCCGCGCCTGCGGCAGGAAGGCGATACCAGTGGCGTAGGTTCCCGCCGGCGGCAAAATAACGCCTTCCTTGCTCAGCTCAGCGCGGTAGTAGGCATCCGGAACCTGAATGAGAATGCCGGCACCGTCGCCGGTGGTCTTCTCTGCACCGGCGGCACCGCGGTGGTCGAGATTGACCAGTGCCTGAATGCCCTTTTCCACAATGTCATGGGTCTGGCGACCGTAAATGTCGGCAACAAAGGCCACGCCACACGCATCGTGTTCGTTCGACGGGTGGTAGAGACCTTCCCTCTGAGGACCACGAGGCAATGTGGTCGCTGTTTCGGTCAGAGTCATGGCTGTCTTAGCTGTCATGGCTGTTTTCCCCTTATAGGTGCAATGTGCCAATTGGGGGACACGGGTTATCTATATTTCCAACTGTTTTAACAATGCACTTTCATCTAGGCGTATTGCAATACGTATTTAGGGAATTAACTGTATTTGCCCACCCCCGAAGGAGCTGGACCAGCCTGCCAGCCCGAATAAAACCAGGCTTTTACTACCCGTTTTAATCTCATAACCCCCTAATCGAGCTACCACCCCCACTATCCACGCACAGTTGTTCGATTCTTTAGCAAACCCCCTCCATACCCAATCCCCTCCTACCGCTATGGTTAGCTCCATGCTCGCCAACCGTCGTTTCCGCTCGCCATTACAGGGCCTCGCCCTCCTTATCGGCGCAGCGACAATCCTCAGCGGCTGCACGGATCCCATAGACCCCACTCCAGAGAGCCAGTCGCATAGCCCGGCCCCGGCACCCGCTTTTACGCCCGAGCCAGCGGAACCCGCGCCCGAGATTCCTGAAGCGCCCCACACCCCAGACTCCCCCGGCACCCCAGCGCCCGGCACATCGCCTATCGACGGCATCCGTAGCGCCCTCAACCAGCTGGAGATAAAAGGGCGCGCACCGAAAACCGGCTATGCGCGCGACGAATTCGGGCAACGTTGGAGCGATGACATCTCTGCCGAGTTTGGCCACAACGGATGTGACACGCGGAACGACATTTTGAATCGTGACCTTATTAATAAGGAGTACAAACCAAATACTCGCGATTGCGTCGTACTTTCGGGGCAACTACTGGATCCCTACACTGGCACGATGATTGAGTTTCAGCGCGGCCGCGACACCTCTTCCGCCGTGCAAATCGACCATGTTGTGGCCTTGAGCGACGCCTGGCAAAAGGGAGCACAGCAGCTCTCACCTGAGGTTCGGCAGGACTTTGCCAATGACCCCCTCAACCTCTTGGCCGTCGATGGTCCCGCTAATCAGCAAAAGCGAGATAGCGATGCCGCATCCTGGGTACCCGCCAACAAACCATTTCGCTGCCAGTATGTCGCTCGCCAGGTGGCGGTAAAACAGAAATACAACCTGTGGGTCACGCAGGCGGAGTCCGATGCCATCGACCGTTGGCTCTCCACCTGCACACCAGAGGATGAGCCCGCGCTTGCCGCTCTAACCCTGAATTAGGGCAACCGTTTCCGACACACACCGACACCACACTTCTAGGCTCAAGCCGGCGAATATGTCACCTATTTAGCTACGCGCTCGCAACCCCCGCCCCTCCTAGTCGCGAACGTTTCTGTTTTTCTGAAGAATCCTAGCCCCTAATTTCTGGGGGCGACCGCCATTCACTCACGGCCCACTCCCCTCAAACAAACCAACCGAAAACCCCTGGGTTCATAGAGTTATATAGGTCAATATCGGAATTGATATCGTTACCACAGTGTTATCATTTCGTTACGTTTGCCACTTTCCATCGGTTTATAACCGTTTGATAACACTGTATCCTCGAGTCCGTTCGCGAAAAAGGTATCCGTCATAAAGCACTGCGCACACTACTTGCGCATCTTTCACATTTCTTTGTCGAAACTACTTTTTGACGCGGCACAGGTTTGTTAAAGTCTGGTTGTTACAAAATCGCACTATCGTGGTTGATGGTGTCAATGTGACTGGAGAGTCGCTTGACGCTATTAGTCGCTTGTCCATCATCTTGGAGGATTCTCACCCATGGCAGCTGAAATGAAGGCTCCGGAAGTACCACTTGGGCTCCAAATCAAGGCTTTTGCCCAGTCGATTCCACCACTCCTGCGTACCGGCGCCCTGTACATGACTCCGAAGACGGCGCCGAAGATCCTCGATTACCTGCGTCGCTTGAAGTTCTCCGTCGCCAGCCTTATTTCCATGAGTGCGCTGCGCTACCCGGATCGCCTCGCCCTTGTCGACGATGACGGTGAACTCACCTATTCTCAGCTGCTCGACAACTCTCACGCCCTGGCTCGCGCCTTGATAGACCGTGGCATGACCCAGAAGTCCAGCTTCGGCGTTATCGCACGTAACGGCCGCGGCATCATCCTGCCGATGGCCATCAAAGGATTCATCGGCTCCGAAATTATGCTGATGAATATCGGCTCCGGCCCGACTCAGATCCGCGGCGTCGTTGACCAGAATAAGGCCAAGTTCCTGTTCGTCGATGACGAGTTCCTGGGCAATCTGCCGGAAGACCTCGACGATGTCACCGTCGTTATTACCTCCGTGACCAAGCCGGAGACCCGCAAGAACGCAGGCAAGAACTTCCTGTTCATGGAAGACCTCATTGAAGAAGGTCGTACATCGAACGCCAAGTTAGATCCGAAGCCGGAGCAGGGACGCATCATCATCATGTCCTCCGGCACGACCGGCATCCCGAAGGGTGTCCTGCGCAATGAGCCGAAGACACCGGCAACTGTGGGTGCAATCGCCGAGCGTATTCCGTGGCGCCGCAACATGGTCATTCACCAGTCCGCATCCATGTTCCACGCCTGGGGCTGGGCAAATGTGCTGATTGGCATGGCTACCGGCTCCACCATTGTCACCATGCGTGTCTTCGACCCGAAGAAGGCTGTTGACCAGTGTGAGCAGTACGGCTGTAACGGCATGATTTCCGCGGCCTTCTTCCTGCGCCAGATTAAGGACGTTCTGGATGAGGAGCCGAACCGCAAGATTGGCCCGTTCCGCTTCATCGTCTCCTCTGGTAACGCCATCCCGGGCTGGCTCGTCTCCGCGCTGACTCACCGCTTCGGTCCGGTTATCTGTAACTTCTACGGCTCCACCGAGGCCGGCCTGTGCTCCATCGCATCCGGCGCGGACCTCGCAGCTCGCCCGGACTCCGCAGGTCGACCGGCAATTGGCGCCAAGGTTCGCATCCTGGGTGACGACGGCAAGGAAGTCGAGCCGGGTGAGGTTGGCATGATCCACACCGCTCAGGAGCTCTCCTTCATCGGTTACCTGAACAAGAAGGACAAGTTCACCACCGTCGATGGCCTGTTCCAGATCGGTGACCTCGGCCGTATCGACCAGGACGGCTACCTGTACATCTGTGGTCGCTCCGACGACATGGTGATCAAGGGCGGCGAGAACGTCTTCCCACGCGAGGTCGAAGAAATTCTCGGCCCGGTGCCGGGCATCGCCGACGTCTTCTGCCACGGCAGCAACGAAAACGACGAGATTTTCGCTGACCTGTTCCTCTACGTTGTTCGCGAGGACAATGAGGCCGGCAAGAACCTCACCGAGGACATGCTGCGCGAGTACGTCCGCGAAACTCTGGCCGAGCACTCCACTCCGGACCGCGTCTTCTTCGTCGACTCCCTGCCGCGCAACGCCATCGGCAAGGTTGTCCCGCGCGAAGTCAAGGCAATGCACGAGCGCCTGAACCTGGACGCTCAGTAAGAAGCCTGTACACGAAAGTGTGCCCACCGGCTATCCGCGCGGGCGCACCTGGATTTCATCCACGTTGGCATCCGCTCCGGTATCAACGGCCAGACGTACTGCGGCTGCGATCGATTCAGGCCGCATGAACTTCGTGCCGTCGTAACGCCAATCCGCATCATCGCGGTGCCAATTCGACTGCAGCTGAACCTGCATATCGGTATCGACGCGTCCGGGGTGCACGGAGCTGACTCGTACCGCGCCACGCTCTTCCTCGCGCAGCGCATCGGTGAAGGCCCGCAGCGCGAACTTCGACGCCGCATACGGCGAAGTACCAGCTGAAGCGCGGAATCCCGAGCCCGAGTTGATGGTCACCAGCGTGCCCTCCGCCTTGCGCAGCGCCGGCAGCAGCTGGCGGGTCAGGTCGGCGACGGCGACGACGTTGATGTCCATGATCCGCGACCAGTCCGCACGCGAAACCTCCGCCACGTCCCCATCGACGTACACACCCGCCGAGTGCACGAGCACATCCAGCCCGCGCCCACCGAGCGCCTCCAACAGCTTTGCCACTTCCGCGTTTACGGCGTCGGCATCACCCAGGTCAGCAACGAATACGCTTGCCGACGGCAACTGCGACGCCACCTTCTCAGCAGACTCAGCACTGGTAGCGCCCACAATGACGTGGTGATCACGGGAGAGATCCTTAGCGACCGCCAGGCCAATACCACGGCTTGCGCCCGTGACCAGGGCAATCTTGGTATCAGCGGCAATATCGATGCTCATATACGGCTCCTCTACGTAGTCGGTTTTACTTCTTCGGCTTCGCGCCGCCCACCTGGTCGATGGGGGTCACCTGCAGGAAGTCGATGTTGACGCGATTCGGGCGGGTGGCCGCGAACACAATGATGTCGGCAACATCATCGGCGGTCAGCGACTCAACGCCGTCGTAGACCGCTGCGGCCTTGGTCTCGTCGCCGTCGAAACGCACGAGTGAGAAGTCGGTGTGGACGCGCCCCGGATCGATTTCGGTGACGCGCACGCCATCGACAGCAACCTCTTGACGCAGGACTTCCACCAGGGCGCGCTCAGCGTGCTTGGCGGCGTTGTAGCCGGCACCGCCGGTGTAGACCTGGCGACCGGCAATCGAGCCGACGGTGAGCACAATGCCGCTGGTGGTCTTCAGTGCGGGCAGCAGTGCGCGGGTGACGCGCAGGGTGCCCAGCACGTTGACGTCGTACATCCAACGCCATTTTTCCTCGACAGCGCCTTCAACCGACTCCATGCCCCAGGCACCACCGGCGTTGTTTACCAGCACGTCGACACGCGGTTCAGCCTTAGCCAGCGCCACCACATCGTCGTCAGAGGTGACGTCAACCTTGTAGACTGTCGGTTCACCACCGGCAGCGCGGATCTCCTCCGCGACAGCCTCGAGCTTGTCCTCGCGGCGGGCTCCCAACACAACGCGAAAACCTTCAGCTGCGAACTGCTTGGCAGTGGCTGCACCAATACCGGAAGAAGCACCGGTAACTACAGCTACTTTCCTGCCATTAGTTGAAGTTTCAGAGGTCATGAGGGCTCAACTCCTTGCTACATGCGTCTACTGATATCCCCGACTGTAGTCATAGGACACCTTCCTCCGCCGAAGACTGCGTGTGCTTTACACCTGATGTTCCACGTGAAACGTATATAAAACTGTGCAAAAATTTTTCCGATTCACCGCATGCACAGCCGTTAAAACCGCGATACTGGTTGCATGTCTGACCAGCCTCACTTCTCACATCTTCTCTCCCCTCTCGACGTCGGTCCTCTAACTCTGCGCAATCGCATCATCATGGGTTCAATGCACTCCGGTCTGGAAGATCGCACCCGTGATATCCCTAAGCTGGCTGCCTATCTGGGTCGGCGTGCCGAAGGTGGCGTGGGACTCATCGTCACCGGCGGTTATGCTCCCAACATCGAGGGTTGGCTGACTCCGGCCAGTTCGATGATGGCGTCGAAGCGCATGGCGGACAATCACCGCCGCGTTACTGACCTCGTGCACTCCCACGGCAGCCACATCGTGCTGCAGGTGCTGCACGCCGGTCGTTACAGCTACAGCCCGCTGGCTCGCTCCGCCAATACCGGTCAGTCACCGATTAGCCCGTTTAAGGCTCATCGCCTCACCGGCTTTGATGTCTCACGCACCATTGGCGCTTATGTCCGCGCCGCGAAGCTCGCGAAACGCGCTGGTTACGACGGCATTGAGGTTATGGGCTCCGAGGGTTACCTGCTCAACCAATTCCTGGCCGAGCGCACTAACCACCGCTCGGACAACTGGGGCGGCAGCGCCGAGGCTCGCATGCGTCTGCCCATCGAAATTGTTCGCCGCATTCGCGCCGAAGTGGGCGAGGACTTCCTGCTTCAATACCGCATTTCGCTGCTTGACCTGGTGGAAGACGGCCAGACCTGGTCCGAGACCACTGAACTCGCGCAGCGTCTGGTCGAGGCTGGCGTCGATGTCTTCAACACCGGCATCGGCTGGCACGAAGCACGCGTCCCCACCATCGTTACGTCCGTGCCGCGCGCCGCATTCACGGATCTGACTGGTCGTCTCCGTTCGCTTGTCGACGTCCCGGTCGCAGCCTCCAACCGAATCAACCGCCCTGAGGTTGCGGAGAAGATCCTCGCTGACGGCAATGCGGACCTGATTTCCATGGCCCGCCCACTGCTGGCTGACCCGGACTTCGCCATCAAGGCGGGCGATGGTCGAGCTGACCAGATCAACACCTGTATCGCCTGTAACCAGGCCTGCCTGGACCACACCTTCGCGGCCAAGCGCTCCACCTGTTTGGTCAACCCGAAGGCGGCTTACGAAACCGAGCTGGTATCCGTGCCGGTTGCGAAGGACAAGGCCAAGCGCGTCGCCGTCATCGGCGCTGGTGTGGCTGGACTCGCTTTCGCGGAAGCCGCAGCTCAGCGCGGTCACCAGCCGGAGATTTTCGAGGCCGCCGATCAGATTGGTGGCCAGTTCAACCTCGCCGCACAGATTCCGGGCAAGGAGGACTACGGCGAGACGCTGAAGTACTTCTCACGTCGCCTGGAGGTGCTCGAAGTTCCGGTTCACCTGAACACGCGTGCCGACGTCGACGAGCTCAAGACCAAGTTTGACCACGTGATTGTGGCCACGGGTGTCACCCCACGAATCCCGGGCATTGACGGTATCGACCACGAGAAGGTCATTCGCTACGACGAGCTGCTCTCGGGTGCGAAGCAGGCCGGTAACAAGGTGGCCGTCATCGGTGCTGGTGGTATCGGTGTGGACGTGTGTGAGTACCTCACGCGCAAGCCGAACCAGACCATCGAGGCCTGGAAGGACGCCTGGGGCGTCGGTGACCCAGCGGAGTTCCGCGCGGGTCTGACCAAGCCGGGCACGGTCTCTGGCGCGGCTGAGGAGTTTGAGGTCGAGCGCGAGGTGCACCTGCTGCAGCGCAAGACCTCCCGCATCGGCAAGGGCCTGGGCAAGACCACTGGTTGGGTTCACCGTGCGGAGATTAAGAAGGCCGGTGTCAAGCAGTACACCGGCGTCACCTACAACCGTATCGATGACGAGGGTCTACACATCACCATCGATGAAAAGCCACAGGTCATCGCAGTTGACAACGTGATTGTCTGTACTGGACAGGTATCCAATCTGGACTGCCTGGGCGACAAGGATCGCGAAAGCGTCACCGGCGAGAACTCCAATGTCACCATCATCGGCGGTGCAGACGTGGCCGCTGAGCTGGACGCAAAGCGTGCCATCCGCCAGGCCGTCGAGGTAGCGCTCGCGCTGTAGGGCTGCTACCCCTCGTAGCGGTCGGTGTAGACGCGCTGCTCGAACTCGAAACGGCCCGGGTGAGCCGGGAACTCACCCGGGACACCGATGGCCAGCAACAGCGCTATCGCCACATCGGTGTCACCGGCACCGATAGCTTCCTTGACCTTCTGCTCACTAAAGCCCGTCATCGGGGAGCTAGCCCAACCAAAGGCGCTGGCAGTGACCATAGCGAAAGAAGCGGCAATCATGGCGTCGCGGATTGCGAACTCGCGGGAGAGACCCTTTTTCTCGCGGGCCTCATGGAAGGAGGTCATCGAGGCCTCCCGCTCAGCGGCGGCAACTTCGTCCCACAGGCCAGTGGCCTTGTTGGTCTCAACCAGGCGCGGAATACCGCGCTTCCAGCCGGTCGGCTCACCAATGAAAGCGAGTAGCAGCGGCGCATTGGCAACCTGCTTCTGACCACCGGCAGCTTCCACTACCTTCTGACGCACCTCAGGGTCCTCGATACGCACAATCGCGCGGGACTGAATGTTAAAGGCGCTGGGAGCTTCCAAAGATAGCTCCAGGAGGCGGCGCACGTCAGCGTCGTCAAGAGGTTCGTCCGCATAGACGCGTGTGGCACGACGGTTGCGGACGATGTTCTCAAATTCGGTGGCGAACTGGTCGCGCGGAGAATGTGAAGTCATGCATTAGAGATTAGCGGGTGGCCAACCTTCGAGTTCGAGTAGCCAGCGCTTCATTTCGCGGCCACCGGCATAGGCACCGAAAGATCCCGCTCCCCCACTGGCGGGCACCACGCGGTGACAGGGAATCAGAATACCCAGCGGATTGGTGGCACAGGCCGACCCGGCAGCCCTGGCGGCACGGGGTGAGCCGGCCATCTCGGCAAGCTCGCCATAGGTCACAACCTGGCCATACGGCACATCGCGCAGTGCGGTCAGAGCACGAGCGCGGAAAGAATCCTGCGTGAATACGTCGCAGTCCAGCGGCAGCGCAAACTCACGGCGCTGCCCGGCAAAATACTCGCGGAACTGCTGCGCCGCCAGTTCCGCCACCGCCTGCGCTTCGGGGTCGGCGGCGCTGGGGTCGTCGTCAAGCACGGGACCTAAGAGATTGACTTCGACGACCCCGCGAGCGGAGGTGGCGATTCCAAGCGCACCGAAGGGCGTTTCCACCTTGGCAATCGCCATGAAACCTCCTACTTAGTCCTTGTTGGTCTGGAACCAGTCCAGCAGCTCGTCCCACTCCTTCTCGTGACCGGAGCGGAAGTAACCACCGTACCCCACACCCTTGCCGCCAGCCGGCTGAGCCTGACGCTTTTCAATCTTTTCAGCAGAGCTCATCACATTGGTAATCAGGTCTGCCGAGGACTCCTCAGTCCAGTAATCATCCGGAACGCGGATGGACAGGAACGGCTGCGGAGCCTTGGAGAAGCGATTAGCAAAGTCGAACTCGGAATCGTCGAAGAAGTAGCCTTCCTTGCGAGCCCAGCGCGCCCACTGACGCATGACACCGTTCGGTGGCTCAACAGCCAGACGCCACGCCGACGCCGGAATGTGGCCAGTAATGAAACCGCTTATCGGGCCCAGAATGTTAAAGATGAAGAATGCGCGGACCTTGCCCGCCACGGACGGCACCTTGGAAATACGCATACCGCGGCAGTTGACCAGCGCTGCTGCGTCATAGGTGCCCTCGGAGCCGGCGTAGGCGATGCCGTGACCACCAACCGCGTGGCCGACAGCGAAGTGCGGCACGTCCGGGTAGGTCTCCTTGGCCCACTCGATCACACCCGGAATATCCTTGGTAATCCAGTCCGACATCCGGATGTCTTCATTGTTCTGGTCAGTCTTCAGAGCGGACTGGCCAATTCCGCGGTAGTCATAGGTGATAACGCCGTAGCCCTTTTCTGCCACGGTCTCAGCGAAACGGTGGTAGAAACCCTGCGGCACACCGGTACCGGAGTGAACGGTGATGATGCCGTTGGGAATGTTCTCTGGGTTCTCCTTCGGGCGGAACATGGTTCCGCGCAGCAGGACGCGGTCATTAGCCGGGATAATGATGTCCTGCCGAGGGCACGGCTCCGGCAACTTCGGGCTCTTCGCGGAAAAACGGCTAATTCCAGTGGAAGTGGTTGAGGCTTCGGAGGTCATTTATGCAGTTCCTTCGAGTGGACTTAACAAGTGCATGATTTTGTATACACAATCTTAAAGTGTAAGGCTCATCACTTTCAGCGCTTTCGTGGAATTTGGCTCACTTTGGGTACTGCGCGTTCTTTTAGCCTCTAACGAGCTGCCTCACGCGCGTTACAACTGCACATCCCCATAGGCGCGTTCGTCCTCGATCGGCTCCAGATGCGAGGAAATATGCACACCCGGGAAGCGCTCCCGCAGCTCATCCTCCATCGCAGTGAGCACATCGTGGCCGCGCTCGACGCTCCACGCGCCCGGCACCAGCACATGGAACTCAATGAACTGCTGATGCCCCGACACACGAGTGCGAATCTCGTGAACGTCAATGCCCCGACTCCGATTGCGGTGCGAGGCCAAAATCTCGTCCACCGCCACGCGGTCCTCGCCCTCCATGGCCTTGTCCATCAGGCCGTTACCGGAATCGCGCAGCAGCTTGAAACCGGTGACCAGGATGTTTACGGCCACCGCCAGCGCGATAATCGGGTCGAGCCACCACAGGCCAGTAATCCACACCAGAGCCACACCCGCCAGAACACCGGCGGAGGTCCACACATCGGTCATAAGATGCTTGCCGTCGGCGGTCAGCGCCAGGGAGTTATGCTGACGCCCGGCCCTAAGCAGAATCAGCGCCACCGCACCGTTAACCACCGAGGCAATCACGGTCACGATGAGGCCCAGGCCGATCTGCTCAATCGGCTGCGGGTGCACCAAACGCTCGATAGAGACATAAATAATCGCCGCCGCCGCCACGAAGATCATGGCACCTTCCAGCCCGGCCGAGAAGTACTCTGCCTTGGAATGGCCGAACTCATGGTCGCGGTCCGCGGGCCGCGCGATAACCTTGAGCACGATAATTGCGACAACTGCCGCAACCAGATTGACAATCGACTCCGTCGCGTCGGAAAGCAGGCCCACCGATCCGGTTAGAGTGTAGCCCCAAAACTTCAGCGCGATGGTGACGACCGCCGCCCCCACTGAAAGCCAACCAAAACGAGATAAGTCCTGCATATGCGGGCACTTTACCCGCCTGTCCGGAGTTACTACCAGTTCTATGAGCACCGATTTCCAGTTCAATTTGCAGAACATTTCTGCAGGCCTGCCGTTCGCGTCGCAGCTCGCCTCGCTTGCCGACGCCGTGCGCGACCACGACGTAGTAGTCCAGGCCCCACCGGGTACCGGCAAGACCACTTTGGTTCCACCGGCGGTGGCCAACACCCTAGGCGGACGCATTGTAGTCACGGCTCCCCGGCGCGTGGCGGTGCGCTCGGCGGCGCGGCGGTTGGCCCAACTGTCGGGCACGAAGCTCGGTGGGGAAGTTGGTTACTCGGTGCGTGGCGACGCCAAAGTTTCCCACGCCACCCGCGTGGAGTTTGTCACTCCCGGTGTGCTGCTGCGTCGACTGCTGCGCGACGGCGACGTGGATGCCAGCGCGGTGCTCATCGACGAGGTGCACGAGCGCGGCTTGGACACCGACCTGGTGTTGGCGATGGTGCGCGACTTGCGGGATATCCGCGATGACCTGCGCCTTGTCGCTATGTCTGCGACGGTGGACGCACCGAAGTTCGCGGCCTTGCTCGGTGGCTCCACCCCGGCTCCCATTGTGGCGGCGGAGGCGGCAATCCACCCGCTGGATATTCGCTACTCGCCCTTCCCACAGCGGCTGGATGCGCGCGGTGTGACCGACGATTTCCTGCAGCACGTGGCAGCGCAGACCAGGACAATGGTGGAGGAAGCCGCCGGTGATGTGCTGGTTTTCCTCCCCGGGATCCGCGAGGTGGAACGCTGCGCAGGCTATATCGCCGACGCCTCAGATGCGACAGTGCTAACGCTGCATGGCCAGCAGAGCTCCGAAGAGCAGGACCGCGTGTTCCGTCGACAAGCGGACGGTAGGCGCGTGATTGTGTCCACCGCGATTGCGGAATCATCCGTGACCGTGCCGGGCGTGCGCGCCGTTGTCGACGCCTGCCTCACGCGCGGGCCGCGACTCGACATCGCGCGTGGCTTCTCCGGCCTGGTCACCAGCTCGTGTGCGCAGTCCTCCGCGAACCAGCGCGCGGGCCGTGCGGGACGTGAGGGCCCGGGCATCGTGGTGCGCTGCGTCTCTCAGTCGGAGTTCGCGTCCTTTCCCGCCTGGCCCGCGCCGGAAATCGAGGTCGCCGACCTGACCCAAGCGCTCCTCGACGCCGCCGCGTGGGGCACGCCAGGGATGCAGGGACTCAGGCTTCTCGACACCCCACCACCCCACCACACGGAGGCTGCAAACCGCATTCTCGCTGGCCTGGGTGCTGTTGATGAGGCCGGTGACATCACGGAGCTCGGACGCACCCTGGCTACCCTGCCGGTGCATCCACGCATGGGACGCGCGCTGCTGACCGCCACGGCCATGATGCCGGAGCACGCCGGCGCGGTCGCACGCGCGGTGGAGAAACTCACCGATGCCCGCGGCTTGGCCAAGCAGGTGCGCCGCATTGAGCTGGATACTGAAGCCCCCGCCAACCTGCTGTCCTCGGACATCCCCGCGCTGGTCACGGCCCTGGCCTGGCCGGATTTCATCGGGCGACGGCGCAGTGCGAACTCCGACAAATACCTCTTCACCGGCGGCACCGCAGCGGAACTCGCCCGCGGTTCTGACTTGCACGGCCACGAGTGGATCGCGGCCGCCGACATCTCGCGGCTCTCCCACGGCGGCGCGCTAATCCGCGACGGCGAGGCGATCGACCTGGAAATTGCCATGCTCACCGCCGGCCACCTCGCCCGCACAGAGACCACGGCGCGCGTCGAACAGGGCCGCGTTCGCGCCCGTGAGCGCGACCTGCTCGGCGCCATCGAGCTGTCCTCCCGCCAGGTCTCCCCGACGCCCGAGCAGTGCATTGCCGCCAACTCCACCTGGCTTGCCGGCACGCTTGCCGACGCCAGCCCCAACCTCGACCGCGACACCGAACAGCTCCGCCGCCGCATGGCCTTTCTCCACACTCATCGCGGTGCCCCATGGCCGGATGTCTCCCCCGCAGGGCTTGCGGCCCAGGCCGAGCTCCTCTTCGCTGGCGAGCTGGACCGCCCGACCCCTCCGACTTTGGATGCCGAGCACCTCCGCCGCCTGCTGCCCTGGCCGGAGGCCACGGACTTCGACCGGCTGGTGCCCGAACGCCTGGAGGTCCCATCCGGTTCTAAGATTCGCCTGGAGTACCCGGAGGACCCCACCGACGAAGAGGCGCAGATTGTCCTGGCTGTGAAGTTGCAGGAGTGCTTTGGCCTGGCGGAGACCCCGCAGGTATTGGAAAAGCCGGTGACAATGCACTTACTGTCACCGGCTCAGCGACCACTCGCGGTCACTGGAGACTTGGAAAGTTTCTGGAATGGCGCCTACGCACAGGTTCGCTCCGAGATGCGGGGCCGTTACCCCAAGCATCCGTGGCCGGAGAACCCGTGGGAGGAGCAGGCTACTGCGAGAACGAAGCGCCGTCGTTAAGCAGGCTCGTCGTTAAGCAGCTGCCTGCGCCCGCACGCGACTGGGTTTGTACCAGAGGTAGATTGCGTAGCCCAGGCAGGTGAAGAAGAGCACGCCGCCCATGATTCCCTGCATGTTGCCGTAGAACCACTGCCCCACGCCCGCAGCATGGCCGAAGTCGTTGCCCACGAAGACCTTGTACGGCGCCCACCAATGGGCGATCATGAACAAGGTGCCGACAACGATGTTCCCGATCTCGCGAACGAAGAGCACCAGCGGCACAAAGACCATGACAATCGACCAGTGGTGGCTGACCGCGTACGGTCCAGCAAAGCTGACCGCCAGCGCGACGAAACCGAGGGCTGCGACCTCATAGCCATCGCGATGGTAGACCCACGCCACGAAAGCGGCAGCGATGGCGCCAAAGAGGAAGAAACCGTAGATGCCAATATCGAGCGCAGTGCCCTCCACCCCGGCGCGGGCGAGCAGACCACTGAACGCCTGGTTGGCCTCGTAAGCCGGGGCGCCACCGCGGTTGCCGGCGAAGAACTCATCGGTCCAGAAGTAAATCGACTCTTTAAAGCGCACGGCGAAACCAATGGCGACGGTCACCAGGAACCAGCAGAAGCTCTTGGCCACGGCCGCAAAGTCACGGCGCATGAGGAACACCAGCGCATATGCCGCAGGGGTGATCTTGATACCCGCCGCGATACCCACGCCCAATCCACGTAGCTTCTTGGGCAAAAAGCCCAACACATCGGAGACCACCAGCAGCGCGAGGAAGACGTTGATCTGCCCGAAGAGCACGTTAGCGCGCAGCGGGTCGAGCAGCATCACCACCCCGAGCAGGCAGGTAGCCATCAGCTTCGGACACTCAGAGCCGAGACGAGTGAAGACCATCCACAGCATCGCCCACACCGCCGCCAGCGTGGCGAACGTCCAGATGATTTGCAGGGTGACCGGCCCCGCCCAGGTCAGCGGGTAAAACAGCAGCGCTGCAAACGGTGGGTAGATGAAGCGGAAACCCGATCTGGTGGGAAACTCTGGGGAGTAGAGATCCTGGTCTCGTCGTATCGCCCAGCCGGCGTCTTGGAAGACCTCGAGGTCCATCATGTAGGCAGTTGCCGCAAGATAGATGAAGTCGATGACAACGACCAGCGACACCAGCCCAAATACAATTGCCAAGATCCGTCTCTGCATGACGGAAAGCGTCGAGAGTCTGTCCATGAGCATGATTCGACACTACCGCACAGTTCTTCCTACTCAGGCCTTAGAGTGGGAGGTATGTTCGTGGAAAACTATCGCAAGGTTCGCTCCGAGATCGACGACGCTTGCCGACGAGCCGGGCGTCAGCCCTCCGAGGTCCGTCTGCTGCCCGTCAGCAAGACTGTGCCTGTCGACGCCCTGGTGGAATCCTGGCCGGAGCTCGCGGCAGCCGGCTGCGCTGGCCTGGCGGAAAACCGCGTCCAGGAAGCGGTGGCCAAGGCGGAGGTATTCCGGGAGGCCTTCAGCGAGAAAGGACCACATATGGCCATCATTGGTCCACTGCAGACGAATAAGGCAGGCCATTTAGTCAGCTGTGCTGATGAGTTTCAGGCGCTGGACCGACCGAAGGTGGCCGGAGCGCTGCAGCGCCGCTTGGCTGATTCCGAGCGCACACTTGATGTGCTGATTCAGGTCAATGTCTCCCGCGAGCCGCAGAAGTCGGGCCTGGCGCCGAGCCACGCAGCGGAGTTTGTCCGCATGTTCGGCCCCGATGGCGAGTACCCGAACCTGCGCCTGCGCGGGTTTATGACCATCGCGGCCCAGAATGACCCGAATGTCCGCGAGACCTTCGCGGAGCTGCGCGATCTGCGCGACAGTCTGCTCGGGGATTTGCCGGAGGGTGTCAGCCTCGACGAACTGTCGATGGGTATGTCCGGCGACTACCGCGAAGCCATCGCCGAGGGAGCGACCACCGTGCGTGTGGGACGCGCTATCTTCGGTGAACGCTCGTATAAAAAATAAAGGTAATCAAATGAAGGTAATCTCAGTGCCATGAGTTCTGATGTCTCCCCGTGCTCCCGTCGTCGTTTCCTCCTGGGAACTGCCGCCACTGCAGCTGGCGCACTCGTAGCCGCTTGTGCACCAAAGTCTGCGGTGGAGAAAGTTGACGCTGCCGACATTCCGGTTGGCGGCGGTGTGGTTATCGGCAATTACGTCGTCACGCAGCCGGAGGAGGGCAAGTTCGCCGCTTTCTCCAGTTCGTGCCCGCACCAGAATGGTCGCATCACTGAGGTCAGCAATGGTGTGATGATTTGCCCGAACCACAACTCCCACTTTGATATTGCTACTGGTCAGGTTGTTTCTGGCCCCTCACGTAAGCCCGCTGGCCAGGCTCCGCTGTCGGCCGATGGCACTGAGCTGATTGTGGGTCAGAAGTAGGCTCCGGAAACAGATTCATGGTCGGCAGGTTCAAGGCCTAAGAGATCTACTCCCGCCGGTGCCAGCTGGAATCGCAGCGGGCGGCGGCTCGTGGGCATTGCCAATCCTGCCGCCTCTAACTCGGCGAGATACTTTCGCGCTGTCCGCTTTTCCTTGCCGACGGTGTCAGCGACGTGTTCGAGCTTGATTCCATATTCGGGTCCGAACAACCGACCCTGTGCCAGGACGTATAGCGTGCCAATCTCGTTTCCTGTAAGCGACACAGGCAGCACCCGCTCGGGCGAGTTAGATAGCTCAGCTATCCGCTGTTCAAGCCTTTCGCACTGGTAAGACTTCATCTGCAGCTCTTCCAGCAAATACTGCTGTGCATTCAGAATGACATCAGCCATCGCCTCGACGAAGAAAGTGACTTCGCTCCGGTTCATTGGGTCTTCCGTAGTGGTAAAAGCCTTGTAATACTTCGTTTTATCCTCAGCGAGTTGGCGGGAAATAGTCAGCGCAGTTGCGGTCGAGAGTGCCTCCCGCAAAGCCACGGACAGTAGAAAACGTCCCATCCGGCCGTTGCCGTCATAAAACGGGTGAACGAATTCGAACATGAAATGGCTTGCCAAGATTCGAATCAGCCGATTGTCCTCTGCGGAATTCACCGTTGCCAGGAACTCATTGAGGAGTTGGTGAATGGCAGCTTCGCTTTCAACACCTCGATGAACCTGTTGTTGCCCATCGGTAATCGTGACCGTTGCTGCCCTGAAGAGCTCACCGTCTAACTCATCTTCGGCGGCAATCTCATCGCCGAGAAGCTGATCGTACTGCTGACGGATTTCTGTGAGCGTTGTCGGAAACTCAATCCGCTCATCGTTGGCCAACCGGAAATAGAGCTGACTGAGTTCATGGAAGCGCTTGTACTGGGTTCCCGAAGTGTTGTCCAACGCCTCCGCGACTTCTCGCCGTGTGGAGTGGATTCCCTCAATTTCATTGGTGGCTACCACCTCGGCCAGGAGCAGATTGAAAAGATAGTGAGTCCGCGCTGCACCCGGCAGACGATTCCACAACTGTGAGATCTGTAGCTCTAGAGACAGAATCTTTTCAATCTTGGCCGCGAGATCGCTTGTAATGCAGCAAAAGAGCGGCCACTGCCCCAGCGGAAAGTGCCACTGAATCGTCGACGGGGAGTCTTTGCGTGACTGGTATTCGCCTTCCACTGTCTGTTCCGCATCATGTGCGGACATGTGGAAGATCCTCTTAAGCGGATAGTGCTTCACGGCGAGCTCCCTTCTTTCCCCGGTGTTCTTTACATGATGCTTTTTACATATAGTGCCCTAAAAACTAACCCTTAATGTAAAAAATCACTGTTTTTTACATTAAGGGTTCTTTACGCGGTGCCTAAATGCGCTATGTTGCCGATATTGCCCCTACCGCCGCGGCTTCAGCCCCGCCACAGCACACGCGCCCGCGACGAAGGACAGCGCCACCAGCCACGGAATCAGCCCTGCCCACTCAAAGCGGCTGAACACCATGCCGGATACCCAACCGACAATCGATGAGCCCGCATAGTAGCTGAACAGGTACATCGATGACGCCTCGGCGCGGTCGCGCTGCGCCACCAGCCCCACGCCGGACGAGGACAGCGAGTGCGCCACGAAGAACGATGCCGTGAATACAAGCACGCCCACAACCAATGCGGGCAGCCACGGCAGCAGCGCCAGCCCCAAGCCCACGCACGCGGCCAGAGTCGCAATGGCGATGAGGCGACGGCGGCTCACCGTCTTCGCCCACACGCCCGCGCGTGCCGACGACCACGTGCCCGACAGGTAGAGAATAAATACGAACCCTGCCAGTGCCGGGGAGAGCCCGAACTTATCGCCCAGTCGGAAGCCCAGGTAGTTGTACAGAGAGACAAACGACCCCATAAACAGGAACGCCAGGGCGCACAGCGCGAGAATGCGCGGGTCGCGCAAGTGCCGCGCTATGGCCTGCCCCTCCCCTGCAAACGACAGCTGCTTCGGCTGGAACCTACGCTGTTGAGGCAGGAAGTACCAGGTCAGAATGGCGAAAACAAACGCCACCGTCGCCGAGACCGCAATCGCCATCCGCCAAGAGGCGAACTCCAGCACAATGGACGGAATAATACGGCCGAGCAGACCACCGACCGTCGTGCCCGAGATATACAGCCCCATCACGCGACTGACGTGGTCGGCGTGGACTTCCTCACTGACATAGGCCATAGCCACTGCGGGAACACCGGCAATGACAATGCCCTGCAGCAGGCGCAGCGCAATCATCGAACCGATGCCCGGCGCGATTGACACCACGAGCCCCAGCAGCGTTGCCACAAATGCGCTGATGACGATCACGCGCCTGCGTCCAAAGCGTTCGGACAATATGGACACCGGGATAATCGCACAGGCCAGACCACCGGTGGTGGCGGATACCGTCAGTGCGGCGGTGGCTGGGTCGACCGATAGCTCGTCGGAAAGCGTGGGCAGTAGCGCCTGCGTTGCGTAGAGCGCTTGGAACGATGCCAGGCCGGCGAAAAGCACAGCGATAAGCGCGCGGCGGAATCCGGGATCTTCTGGCCGCAGTCCTTCGATCTGTTCGGGGTTTTCGTTAGCGCTAGTCACTTGTCCTACGTTAGCCCTCCCTCCAAACCCCTCGCTGAATACACCAAACCAAAAAACCTTTTTAATTCGCCCGCGGTATCGCTTTCGTTTTATTAGTTTCGTAGGCATGACTACTTCTTCCGCACAGCCACAGGGTCGCAATCACGACCGCGAGTACGACATTGTCGTCTACGGTGCCACGGGTTTCGTGGGCCGCTTGATTGTGGACTATCTGGCTAAACACGCCGGTCAGACAAAGGTGGCGCTCGCAGGTAGGAATGCTCAGAAGCTTGCCGACGTCGCGGAGAACGCAGGCGTATCGGACTGGCCGGTCATCGTTGCGGATGCCGCCGACCAGCAGGCGGTAGCTCAGCTTGCTGCCAGTACAAAGGTGGTGTTGACCCTTGTTGGACCGTACGCAAAGTACGGCCGCACCCTGGTGGCCGAGTGCGCCAAGGCCGGCACTCACTACGTCGACCTGTGTGGCGAAGTGCTGTTCGTCCACGACTCCATTGCAAACAACCACGAGGTGGCGCAGCAGACCGGAGCGAAGATTGTCCACTCCTGTGGCTTCGACTCAATTCCCTCCGATGTCGCTGTCCGCGAGCTCCACGAAGCAGCTCACACCAAGCTCGGTGAGACAACCCTGCTGTTCAAGCATGTCAAGGGTGGCGTCTCCGGCGGCACTATCGATTCGGTCCGCGTTCAGCTTGAACAGGCCAAGAAGGATCCCAAGCTGCGTCGCATCATCGCCGATCAGTACGCGCTGGCTGAGCCGGGACCCGACCAGGGTAAGTTCGGCGTCGACCTGCGCCCGGCGCGCTTCCGCAGCCACTGGCGAGCCCCCTTCTTCATGTCGCCTTTCAACACCCGCATTGTTCAGCGCTCAGCGATGCTGGCGGATTACGGTGATTCCTTCCGCTACCGCGAACTACTCAATGTCGGCCGCGGTCCGAGGGCTTTCGTGCGCGCGAATGCTTTCGCAGCTGTCTGCAGGTTGGCGCTGGCGGCGATGGCATTTGGGCCGACGGCCAAGCTCATTGATAAAAAACTACCGAAGCCGGGCGAGGGCCCGAGCGCTGAAGCACAGGCCGAGGGCCGCTTCACCATCGAGGCCTACACCGTCGATACCTCCGGCATTCACTGGCGTTCCAAGGTGTCCCTTGAGGAAGACCCAGGGTACACAGGCACCGCGATTATGATTTCCAGCGCCGCCCTCGCGCTCGTCCACGACGATCTGCCGGACACCACTGGCGTGCTCACTCCTACTGTCGCGCTTGGCGACGCCCTGTCCCGCCGTCTCCGCGCTGGCGGCATGACCATTGAGACGGTGCAGGCTCGATGATTGGTGGCCTGACCGGTGCTTTTGTGAATCTCACCCACGGACCGAAGCTGCCGAGTGTAGGTGGTGGCCGTGCGTTAGTGACCGGCGCTTCCTCCGGCATCGGCTGGGCATGCGCGGAGGCACTGGTCAAGGCCGGTTTCGAGGTCGTTGGCACGTCCCGCAGAGGCGCCGATGCGCCACACCCCGAGGGCGTGCAGATGGTGGCGCTCGATATGTCCAGCGCTGACGATATCGCCGCTGTGGTCGCTCACGGGCCTTACGACGTCGTCGTCGCCAACGCCGGTGAGAGCCAGTCGGGTGCTTTCGAGGAGCTACCCCGCGAGGCGCTTGAGCGTCTCTTCCAGGTCAATGTTCTGGGGCAGGTGGAGCTGTTACAGCGACTGCTACCTGGCATGCGCGAGGCCGGTCGTGGCCGAATTGTGCTGGTGGGCTCGATGCTCGGCGGGTTACCGCTGTCCTACCGTTCTTCCTACGTGGCGACCAAGGCCGCTATCCGCGGCTTTGGACTCTCGCTGCGCGGTGAAGTCGCGCAGTTCGGTATCGGCGTGACCGTTGTCGAGCCGGGTGCCATAAACACCGGTATTTCTGCACGTCGGACGACATATAGCGATGAGGGTTCCGTTTACGCTGCTGATGTCCACCGCATGCTGACGAAGTTGAATGCCAACGAGGAAGGGGGCATTCCCGCTTCCGAGATTGCGGAGGTAGTGATGCGCGAGGTGGCCGCCGAACGACCCTTGGCCCTGGTGGCGCGGGGGTCGTCGGCAAGCGTGGCGGTGCCCTTCATGCGGCGGATCCCGACGCAAGCGATGTTGACCATCATGCGCCGGGTGCACGGGCTGCGGTGAGTTAATCGGCGTGCTATTCAGCGATAGCGCGCATCTCGACGGCCTGCGCACACGCCTCCGCGGCTTCGTGGGCTAGGTTGATGGCCTCTTGCTCATCTGCGACTTGGACAATCCAAAAAGCCGACGGGAACGTCATCGCGTTGTAATACGGCAAATCGCTATGTGAACCATCCGGCAGCACCGTCATGGCATCCTCTGGCGGAACCAGCCCGCCGGACATAACCCAGTGGCCTTCGTCCTGCAGCTTCTGATTGAAGCGTCCGATTCGTTCAAAGGCAGCGTGCATTTCCTCATCAGAGTCATACGCGTTGATATCTCTGCGGCCATGGACCGTGAAAAAGTACTGCACACCAAGCTCCTGAGTTTCGTTTTGCTAAGTGTACCAGATTGGATGGGGTTGGCATTGGGGAATTTTTGGGGAATTTTGGCTTTGGTCGCTGGTTACCCTTTGACCGGAGTGGTACTACAGGTGGTACTATCAAAGATGTGGGGGACAAAATAGAAAAAATTCTTACATCTATGCGCGCTTCAAACGCCAACGTTTCTTACCAAGATCTGAAGAAGGTCTGCGACTTTTACTTCGAACGACGCCCTTCGCGCGGGGGCGATCATGAAACATACAAAACACCGTGGCGCGGCGACCCTCGAGTCAACATTCAAAACCGAAATGGGAAAGCTAAGCCCTACCAGGTCAATCAAGTACTAGCCGCCGTCGACAAACTTCTACTCGAAGGAAAATAACAATGTCTTATCCTGCTGAAAAGTACACCTACCAGGTCTTCTGGTCAGAACCTGATCAAGAATATGTGGCGACGGTACTGGAGTTTCCTTCACTGTCGTGGGTAGCTGAAAACTCGTCGGAAGCGGAACAAAAACTTCGAGACCTCGTTACTGAGGTTCTTATGGATATGGAAGCCTCCGATGAAGCAGTCCCAGAGCCCTTCGGTCACCGTTCCTACTCGGGGCGATTCAACGTCCGAATCCCCAGTTCACTGCACCGGAAACTGGCAATGGCAGCTGCCCGCGAAGGAGTCTCGCTCAATACTTACGTAGCGCAGACACTCGCAGGCGCTGCATAGGTTTTGATCGGGCGTTTTGCGGGCAGGGCCTAGTTTTGTTCTTTCGCCAATTCCTGTTTCGCAGTGGCGGCTCGCTGTGCCCTGATCTCCGCTACCTGCTGCTTGCGGGTATTGAACCCCATGCGCCACGGGGCGGCTAGACCTGACTCGGGGGCATGCGGGTTATCGCGCCAAGATTTGCCCTCGTTGTAGGCCTGCGCGCCCTCGCGGTATGCGGCAGATTGCTCGGCAAAGGTTGGGTACAGCTGTTCAGCAGCCTGTCTGGCCTGCGCACCGACAGCCTTCATTTTCGCGCGCAGATCCTTGATTTTGTCCTGAATCTTTTTGTTGTAGCGTTCCTGCTGCTCTGCAATATCGACGAGTGCCTGCTGCTCGGTGATGGGGTCGAACGGGGCTTGGCCTGCCTTGTCGTAGGCTTCCTTAGCACGCGGGGTGCGCTCCCAATCACGCAAAGACGGGTTATAAACGCACCAATCTTCCTGGCCGTCGTCTTTGTAGATACTGCCGTTGTGATCCCAGTACTTCGTCATGCGTTTACCCTTCTGAGTGTTTCTGTGGGTCTTACTACGCCGTTAGGTACAGGGAACCCGAGGGCGACAGAACCTACGCTAACCTCTCCGGAGCTTCCGCCAGGCCCAATCAATAATCACGAAGCCAACGAGCGTCACACCGAACAGTGGTGCAACTACCGAGTAGGCAATCAACAGCGCCACAACAGCCGCTGCGACACCCGGGCGAATGTCCCGCCAGCGCGTTGGCGCCGGGAGCCTACCAGGACGACCACCGCGACCGCGCCCAAACCACATGGCGTACCCGCGCACAATCATTGCCAGCAGAGCAACACCGATAAGCGCCAGGACCAGCTGATTCACCCACCCGAACAGGATTCCCATGTGCGCGTTAATCAGCCATTCGGTCAGCTTTGCCGGCAGCGGCCAGTCCGCAAAATGAATCCGGTCAACCATCGCTCCGGTCGACCCGTCAACGGTGACGGTCTCAATGCCCATCCGCCATTCCTCGCGGGCTTCCTTGGCCATCCACACCGTGCCAGCTTCCGGTGGTGTCAGTTCGACTTTCCCGGACAGCCCCTCGGCACGTGCGAGGTTCATAACACTATCCGCCTCTGACCAGTCATAATTCGCTGGAGCAGTCGCAGTCACAGCTGGTTTCGGCGCGTACCAGTCCATCGTCTCACGTAGCTTTGCGATGCCGGTTCCAGCCACCCACGACCACGTCAGGCCGGTGACGGTCAGGAACAAAAGTCCAACGCTGACCGCCACACCAACATTCGCGTGACGACGCATATGATGCGCCCTCTTACTTGTTCCCTGTGTCCGCTTGCGGCGCGAACGGTCCCACCAGAGCCAGAGGCCACCAATAGCCAGTGCGCCCATCCAGGATGCTGCTGTCTCAGAGTAGAGGCGACCAAAGTTGCTATCAATCCAGAGCCTGCGGTGCCCTTCCGAGATCCAGGCCCGCAGTGGCAGCGCCGCCGAGGAACCGTATTGCACCAGGTCACCCTTGATGCTCAAGTCGCCTGGGTCGACGAACACCGCATGTCGGTAGGACTCCGACTTCAACTGCTCATCATTGAACATGACTCGCGTTGTCTGCCCCGGCTTTTCCGGGACCTGCACTGCGGTCACCGGCAGCTCAGGATGCACGCGCTGCGCGACCTCAACCTGCTTTTCCAGAGGCTGTGCGGGAAGGCTTGAAGTTGCAGTTAGTTCTTCGTGGTAAACCACCTTTTCTATGCTCGGAGCGAGGGCATATGCCACGCCTGTGATAGCTGCAATAACGAGTAGCGGCGCAACGAGGATGCCTGCAACGACATGGATTCGGTGCAGTAATGCTCGTGGTCCACCATTTTTCTGAGTCTGTGCGACGGGGTTTGCGGCTGGCGTTCCAGCGGCATCGCCTGTGGCTATTGAAGTCATGCTCTATTAGTCGGACGAACCGCCTCACTTGTTCCCCAGCAAGCTCATTTTTATTAACTTCCAGGGGTAACCATTTGGCCACGCGCCCCGTTGAAGGCCACCTCGTGCGCAACTATTCGTCGTAAAGCCCGCGTACCCTCGAACACATGGCTTATCCAGACGTGTACCACGCCAATGACAACCGCTATGAAACGATGCCGTACAACCGCTCCGGCGACACGGGGCTAAAGCTTCCAGCCATTACGCTGGGACTTTGGCATAACTTTGGTGATGACCGGCCGCTCGAGACGCAGCGTGAAATCCTGCGCACCGCGTTCGACCACGGCGTCACGCACTTCGATCTCGCCAACAATTACGGCCCACCACAGGGCTCTGCGGAGGCGAATTTCGGTCGCATCATGGCCAAGGATTTCGCTCCCTACCGCGATGAAATGATCATTTCCTCCAAGGCCGGTTGGTACATGCAAGATGGCCCCTACGGCTTCGGCGGCTCGCGGAAATACCTCGTGGCCAGCTGCGATGCCTCGCTGAAGCGCATGGGCCTGGATTATGTGGACATTTTCTACCACCACCGGCCCGACCCGGATACGCCTATCGAGGAAACCGTCGCCGCCCTCGACTTCCTCGTCCGCTCGGGACGCGCGCTCTACGTCGGCGTGAGCTCCTACTCCCCCGAGCTCACTCGCCGCGCACAGAAAATCGCCCGTGAGCTGGGCACTCCGCTGACTATTCACCAGCCGAGCTACTCCATGTTCAACCGCTGGATCGAGGACGAACTGCTGGCAACCTGCGCCGACGAAGGCATGGGCGTCATCGCCTTTTCCGCGCTTGCGCAGGGGCTTCTCACCGACCGCTATCTAGATGGCGTGCCGGAGGCCTCGCGTCTCGGCGCGCACAAGATGAACTCGGGGTTCCTCAACGACGACACGCTCACCGCCATCCGTGAGCTCAACGCCATTGCTTTACGACGAGGCCAGTCCCTGGCACAGATGGCCATCTCGTGGGTTCTTCGCCGTGACGAAGTGACCTCCGCCCTAATTGGGGCATCGTCGGTGGAGCAGCTGAAAAACAGCCTCGGAGCCCTGGACGCTGCGCCGTTTAGCGATGAAGAACTCGCGGAGATCGACAAGTGGGCCGTCGACCGCGGGATTAACCAGTGGCAGGGCGCTACGGAGTCTGTATAGCCGGCAGCACATACTCAATCAGCTCGTCAATCTGCTCTTCCGCATCGCGTTTAGAGGTGCGGAAGTTGATGCTGACGTGATTGATGCCGAGCTGTCGCTGGGAGTGCAGCAGTTCGATGAGCTTGTTGCGGCCAAGGCGGTACCCGAAGTGGCCGCCCTGCGCGGGTGCGTCGGGGTCTTCATGCAGGTCAATCCACAATGATTCCAGGAAGGGTTTGAAGACACCCTCACCGCACTCCTGGGCTACCGCCTCCTGCCAGTTGGCGATGTTTTTCTTCTGCATCTCCAGGCCTTTGTGATACATGAACCACCCGTCGGTATGAGCGGCTTTCCACTCCAGGCTCTGCTGGCATGAGCCGGTGGCCAACAGCGGAACTCGGCGTGCCAGCGGCTTGGGCACCACATCGGATCCGCCCATCTTCCCCTCGGACCACCGGATAGGCCGGTCACTGGTGCTGAGGGCCTTTTCATAGACCTCGATATGCTCGCGGAAACGCTCACCGCGCTTGCCTTTGTCCTGGTTAAAGGCGGGGAACTCCTCGGGTCGATCGCCGGTGGCAACGCCGAAGAGGAAACGGCCGTCGGAAAGCCTGTCCAGCGTGGCCGCGCGCTTAGCCATCACCAGCGGATGCTGAAAAGGCACGACGATTGCACCCGTGCCGAGTGCGATGTCGCTGGTGTGTGCGGCGATGTAGCTGAGGTACATCCAGGGGTCGTAGACCTGGCCGACGTCGCCGAATGTTTCCACACGCAGCGGGATGTCGCGCGCCCACACTGCCGCGATGCCTGCGCGTTCGGCTTTCCGAATCAGCCGAATCTGATTGCTCAGCGCGTCCTTGGGTTCGGCTTCGGCGTCCTGCTCGATGGGCAGACTGAGCCCCACAGTTAGCCTGCCCGGCGCGAATGTGCGCTGGTAACCGGGTAGTTCGTCGATGGGCTTGTCCGAAAGATCAAACAGCGAGCTCATGGTGTTTAACGGTAGTACAGCTTGAGCCACGGCACCCGCAGTTAAGCTGGAACCATGCTTGAGGATGCCATCATCGTCGGAGGCGGCCAAGCTGCCCTCGCTACCGCCTACTACCTGCACAAACACGACATTGATCCGCTCGTTCTGGACAATCAGCCGGCTCCCGGCGGCTCCTGGCGCAATGTCTGGCCCTCAATGACGCTCTTTTCCACCCCGGGTTTCTCCAACCTTCCGGGCATCCAGATGCCCGATTATGACGGCTTCCCGCCCGCTTCCCATGTGATTGATTACCTCAGCTCCTACGAAAAGCGCTACGAACTGCGCGTTCAGCGCCCGGTTAACGTTACCCACGTCACCCACGACGGCACCTTCCACCTCACCAGCGATGCCGGAGACTTCGAGTCCCACCAACTCATCGCCGCCACCGGCAACCGCCCCTTCGTCCCCCACTACCCCGGCACGACCTCCGCAAAACAGTGGCATTCGGCCAATTACCCAGGCCCCGAGCCATTCGAAGGCTCCCGCGTTGCCGTTGTCGGCGCGGCGAACTCCGGCGCCCAAATCGCCGCTGAACTGATACTTTCCGGTATCGACACCACCTGGTTCACCCGCCACGAACCGCGCTGGATGCCCGACGACGTCGACGGTCGCGTCCTGTTCGAACGCAACCGTCAGCGAGCACTCGCCATCGCACGTGGCGAACCCGACCCCGGCCCCTCCGACAGTATCGGCGACATCGTTGTCCTGCCGTCCGTCCGCAAAGCCCGCGACTCCGGTGCCCTCACCTGGACACCCATGTTCTCTTCGCTTGACGACGTCCACGCGGACCACCTCATTTGGTGCACCGGTTTCCGCCCCGCGCTCAGCCCCTTCCGCAGCGTCGACTCCGACCTCATCGAGTTCGTCGGCTACGGCGACTGGGTTGGCCCCGGTGCAGCCACGATTATGGGTGTTGGCCCCTTCGCTAAGCGCGCGGCTGAGCGGGTGGCTGCTCGACTGTCAGCATGATCTGCATCAACATCATGTCCAACCAACGCCCGTTCTTTGTCCCTACCTGAGGCAATAGCCCAACACGCTGGAAACCATACTTTTCGTGCAGCGCAATCGACCCCTCGTTGCTGCCGTCAATCGCTGCCACCAAAACGTGCTTTCCCGCCTCACGAGCAGCATCAATGGTCACCTGTAGAAGCGTCCCGCCAATGCCCCGGCCCTGAAAGCTCGGATGTACGTAGATGGAGTTTTCCACTGTGTACCGAAAACCCGTCGAAGTCGCGAAAGTCACTAAAGGTGGCATATCCAGCGACTTCGTCGTCAAGCGTGGCGACGAAAACCGGGTAACCCTTCTCCCAGTGCACCTCCATCCATGCAATGCGATTCTCCGCACTGACCGTGCCATCGTTCCAGATGGCGACGGTGTTGATCACGGCCTCGTTGTAAATCTCCGCGATTGCCTCGGCGTCCTCCCGCGTTGCTTGCCGAATAATCATGGTTTTGCCCCGTTTTCTGCGCTGGTTTCTGCACTCCGCCTTTATAGATGCGAGATTACTAAGCTTCCGGTTTCGAACGGGTGTTTTATTTATACTTTTCTGCACTTCTCCATGCGCCACCCGCAAACAACCTGGTAACAAACGCTTTTGCGGTCAGCCGACATCTACAAAAACCATTCAAAATCTCTCATCATTTCTCTTTACAAAGCAGAACGGCACCTGTACGATAGCAAGTAAGTTCGAAAGAAAACCGACAACCATTGGAACACCAGGGGGATCCAATGAAGTCCGAACAAGTACCCGAACCATATTGGGCTCATGAGAATCCCGAAGATGAGCTCTCAGCACTCGCGCGGGCTACCAACCGCACCCACCTTGAGTTGATTGTAGCCTGCTGCCCTGCAGGCGATGATGACGTTGAAAACCATGCCGCTCGCATCAGCGTTCGCCTGGGAATCACCCGCAGTGAAGCACTGCGTATCTGTGACATTGGCCTATTGCTGGAGAAAATGCCTCAGCTAGCGGCCTACGCCCGGGAAAGCTGTGCATTGTCCATGCGGCAACTCGGCATCATTGCACATGGCGTGGTCGGCATCGAGCCGGATCAAATACCCGATGCGGAGAAGAAAATTCTGGCATTGGTCACGCCACGGAAACGTCGTCAAACAATGATCGGACCTCGCACGCTCACTACCAAAATTGGTGATATTGCTGCGGACTTGGATGACCGTGCTCGCGCCGACGGCACAATTCCCACTATTACCGATACGGAATCGGTAACTCTGGTGGAACGTCCCGACAGCTACTCCCAAATCATTCTCACGCTGCGCCCGGACCGCGCCTATTTCGCCATGTGCGCAATTGAAACGGTCTTCCGCGCGAATGAAGAAATGACGCAGGCGGATGCATTTGTGGAACTAATCCACCAACGCACCGATGCGGAGGTTGTGCTCAATGTTTTCCGCGAGCCCCACAGTGATGACGCCTGGCTGGACGGCGCCGGCTGGCTCGGCGCGCTGGTCACGGAAGAGTGGATGCAAAAGGTGACGCATGTCCGCCTCTCAGCAGACAGCGCCACCAATGGTTACCGCCCAACCCCAGCGCAGGTTGCCCGCGTCCACGGTCGTGACGGCACGTGCCGCTTCCCCGGCTGCGAAGTCCCAGCGTACAAGTGCGATATTGACCATATCGCACCGTACAACCAGGAAGACTCCGAAGCCGGTGGCCCCACCGACACACAGAATCTGCACTGCCTATGCCGGAAGCACCACAACCTGAAAACCCACAAGCTCTGGGATATCACGGCTTATGAGGACGGCTCAGAGGTGTGGTCCTCTGCCGACGGCGTTACCGCGGCGACCGTCCCGGCCGGACCGTTAGCCGGGTTCGGGCGACAGACTTTTGACAAGCGCGCTACTCAGAAGACGAAAGCACGCCATGACCACTACATGAAGTGGTGGCTGTCATTCGCGGCGGTGCCAGATCTAGTCTTTGATGATGGGGAGGATTAACCCAGCGGGCCACCGCAGTTCGGCCATGCGCCAGCACCCTGGGAGGCAAGCACGCGCTCGCCAATCTCAATCTGCTGCTCCTTGGTGGCCTGGTCAGCCGTTGGTGCGTACTGGTCACCGCCGTGGCCGCTCCAGGTCTGCTGCGAAAACTGCAGTCCGCCGTAGTAGCCGTTACCGGTATTGGTCTGCCAGTTTCCGCCGGACTCACATGCCGCAACCTGATCCCAGGCGCTGACTGATGCAGCGTTAGCGGCGGCGGTCGGGGCAGCAATCATGCCTGCTGCCACGGCGGCGGATGCGATGAACTTACCGGAAAAACGCATAAACAGAGAACACTCCTAAAGGGTTGACTTTTCTCTTGGCCGACCAACCTACGCGCACCCTCCCCCACCCTGTCAACCCGTATCCTGGAAAGCATGTCCGTGGCAGATGTCGTCCGCAAAACCGAGAGAAGAATCAACGCGCTGGCCGCCAAGCGTTCCAAAAACGCTGGTTGGGAACCGGAAATCATCGGATTCACCGGGTACGGAAATGCAGAGCGCGTTCGCGTACTCGGCCGTGTCCTTATGAAGGATCCGGCCAAAAAACGAGACGAAGAACGAAACAAAAAACGCGGGTTTTGGCAGTTCTTTACCGTCGAACTCGCGGACTTTCCCGTCACCATCACTGCCGGCAATCGCACGGTGGAAACCACCACGGATAGCAACGGCTACATCGAGGTGCTGATTCGGAATCACGGCCTCGAACCCGGCTGGCACGAGATCACCATCAACGACACTCCCGCAGAGGCCCTCATCCTCTCCCCGGAAACCAAATACGGCATCGTCTCCGATATTGATGACACTGTTTTGGTCACCATGCTGCCGCGCACCCTCATCGCCGCCTACAACTCCTGGGTCAAAGAGACAGACGAGCGCAAAGCCGTCGCTGGCTTCAGCGAGTTCTATGCGCAACTTCGCCGTCGTTACGCGAGCAAAACCGATGAGGACACGGACGTTCCCGTCATCTACCTTTCCACCGGCGCATGGAACACCTTCGGCACACTAAAAAAGTTCCTGCACCGCAACAACCTGCCGAAGGGCCCGCTACTGCTCACCGATTGGGGGCCAACGCCCACTGGCCTGTTCCGCTCGGGCAAGGAACATAAGAAGGTGCGACTGCGGGACCTGTTTATTGACTTCCCCGAAATCAACTGGATTCTCGTCGGTGATGACGGCCAATACGACCCGCTCATCTACGGCACAGCCGCGGCGGAGCATCCGGATAAGGTCGCGGCAATCGCAATCCGCAACCTCACTCCCAGCGAGCACGTGCTCTCACACGGCACCGCAGTGCCAATTGAAAAACTGGAGAACAAGGAGGTTCCGTTCATCGAGGGTGCCGACGGCTTTAAGCTGCTCAAACAGATCGACCAACTGCCGCAACCATGATCTACCTCCGCCAGGCCCGTATTCACGATGATGCCGAGCTCCCGGCTTACGTCGTAAAGCTCGCGTTGCCCTTCCCCATGGCCTTCACCACGCCGATTACCATCTTGACCGGCGAAAACGGCAAGGGAAAGTCGACGGTGCTGGAGGCGTTGGCGTCGGCGATGGGGGTCGACACGGACGGCGGCTCGCGGTTTAAAACGCAGGAGCGCACCTCTCCGATTCCGCTCGCGCTGACCAAGCGCAATCCCCCCAGATACGTTCTTCTTTCGCGGCGACGCGCACCTGAACCTCGCGCGTTTCTACGCATCGATCGGCAGCCTCCCCGGCGGTGACGGCATGGCGGACCTCACCCAGATGAGTCACGGCCAATCCATCATGGCGCTGGCCAAACGTCGCTTCGGTGCTGAATCGCTGATCTTCCTCGACGAACCCGAGGCCGGACTGTCGGTACTGCGCCAGCTTGAACTCCTCGGCCGTCTCGGCGCGCTTGCAGAAGCCGGCGCACAGATTATCATGGCGACGCATTCCCCCATCCTGCTCGCCGCACCGGAAGCAACGATCATTTCGCTTGACGACGCCGACACCACCCACTTCGAAGACACCCTCGCGGTACGGGCGACCAGGGATTTCCTAGCCGATCCCGTCGGCATCGCTGACTACATGGTGGAGCGTTTTACTTCGGATTCTTAAGCCCCAGCGATGCCACGACGCCCACGGCCGACAGCGCCACCGGCAGCCACATGGCATCACTCATGGCGGTGGTGAAGTCGCCACGGTTGCTGCTGAGCGCCGCCGCCATGACGGTGGCAATCAGCGCACTACCCAGCACACTGCCGATCTGGCGGATGGTGTTGTACACACCGGAGGCAGCACCGGCGAGGATCGGGTCAATGTTGCGGGTCGCGGCCGTCGACAGCGTGCCCCAAATAAATGCGTTGGCCACACCGAATGCAGCGCCCGGCAGTAGCAGCCACAGCACGGAGAGGTCCTCGTGGATGAGGTAGTGAAACCCGAGCATGCCCACCAGCGAGGACCCAAAACCGATCAGCGCGAACTCGCGGAACTTCAGCCGATCCAGCATTCGCCCAGTCCACGGTGCCATGACACCGGAAATCAGCGCCTGCGGCACGAGCAGTAGTGAGGCTTGGATGGTCGATAGGTCGCGAGCATTCTGGGCGAAGAGGATGATTGGGAAACCAACCGCGACCACCAGCGCGCCCATCACGGCAATGGCCAACGAGGAGACGGTGAAGTTGCGATCCTTAAAAAGGGACAGCGGCATCAGCGGTTCGGCCGTGGTCTTGGCCTCCCAGACCGTAAACAGGCCAAGAATCACCACACCGGCGGCAATCAGTGCCCAGATCCAACCGGACCAGCCGGCACTCTCCCCCTCCTGAATGCCGAAGACCAGCAGGAACATACCAATCGCGCTGAGCACAACGCCCAGATAGTCAATCTTGTTGCGGTGCGTCTCGAAGGCTGGCAGATAGCGAAACGCAAAGACGAGTCCAATCAGGCCAATCGGCACATTAATAAGGAAAATCCAGCGCCAACTCAGCAGCTCAATCAACACGCCACCAGCCAGCGGCCCCGTCAGCGAGGCAATTCCGGCCGCCGCGCCCCACAGCCCCATCGCCGCACCGCGATGCACCGGTGGAAACATCTGCGTAATCAGCGCCATCGTCTGCGGTGTCAGCAGCGCGGCCCCCAGTCCCTGCACCACGCGGGCAATGATCAGCATGCTTAACGACGGCGCCAACCCACACGCCAGCGACGCCAACACGAAGATAACCAAGCCCGCTACATAGGTGTGCTTGACTCCCCAGAGGTCACCGAGCCTGCCGGTAATAAGCAACGGCACCGCATAGGCCAGCAAATAACCGCTGGTCACCCACATGACCTGGTTGAGCTCACCGCCCAGTTCATGCTGGATGGTGTTAATACCAACGGTGACAATGGTGGCGTCGACCAGAATCATGAAGAAGCCGAGCAATACGGTCCACAGCGCTGGCCACGCCTTTTTGGGATCAAACTGAGTATTCAAATCTGTAGCCACTCGGAGTCATGTTAGTTGATGGCACTTTCATTATCGGCTTCTCCTACGCCAAGAAGCACATGGCGATTGCCCCGGAGCGCGCAGGTATTGAAAAGTTCGCCGACGAGTTCGATGCCCGCGGCCTCTCCTACGGCAAAATGATGGTCCGCTTCCCCTGGCCAAAGGACGGCAAGGCCGAGTCCATGCCGCTGGACCTGCTTGCCAAGATGATCGAGTTCAACATGGAGGACAAGCGTGGCATGACCACGTTTTGGCGGTAGGAAGGTCTCCGTCGAATTTAGTGGCTAGCCCGAAACCACGCTGTCCAGAATCATCGCTGCATCAACAAATCTCTCGGGATGGGGACCCGCGAAGTTCAGGCGTAAATACGGGCCGATTTCCTCGGAGGGAAACCAGTCCCGTCCTGGCGCAACTATCAGTCCGCGTCCTTCGCAACGTTCGGCAACCTCTTGGGGGTCTATGCCATCGGGAAGCCTGCACCACAAGTTGAGTCCTCCTTGAGGCACGTGTGGAGTTTCCACCGACGGCGCATATCTGGATAAAGCTTCAAGCAAATCATTTCGTCGCTGTCGTAGTGCGACCTGCATATTTTTGAGGTGCGTCGCGTACGCACTTTGCTTGACGACGTCCAGCGCCACGGCCTGCAGAATTCCACTGGTGTACAACGCTTCGGCTGAAACTTCTGCGAGTATCCGCTGAAGAACCGGCCCCTTGGCAATTACTGCCCCTACCCGAACTGCAGGCGAAATCACCTTTGTCAGCGATCGCAGATAGATGACATGCCCTTCGGCATCATCCGCCGCTATCGGAACATCAGGTGCGTCGAATGCGAAATCATGTGCCCAATCGTCCTCAATGAGGAAAGCGTTGAACGCTCTTATGATTTCAATAATTGTTTTACGACGAGCTGTCGACCACCGTTTCCCATGAGGGCTACCGAACGTGGGTTGACCATAAAAAGCTCGTGCAGAACTCGTTCGTAGCAGCCTCTCCAGACTCTCGGGAATTGGCCCCTCATCATCACTTTCCACTGGTAGTAGAGAAATCCCAGCCTGCCGAGCAGCCAGGATTGCACCCCAATATGAAGGCGACTCAATGATGAGTTCCTTCGGTGAAATGGCACGAAAAATGGCACCGAGCCCGCTCTGTGTGCCTGGAACAATAACCACATCGCGCTCATTTGCCCGTACCAGTTGCGAAGCAAACCACTGCCGCAGTTCTGCCATCCCCCGCACCGGTGCTCGTCGATAGGCATCGTGCGATTTACTGACTCTGGTAAGCGCTCTTCGTACCAAGTTCGTTGGCAGCAGAGATTCATCCGGATAACCGGAATGCAGACTGATTGCCTCATCGGTGGAAGCTCTCTGGGTGGCGGCCAGAACCCTTCCGGTATTGGGCTGAGGTCCCAGCGCTCCGACTTGCCAGCTAAAGTCCGCCCGTGGGAGTTGTTGGCGATGCCTGACGAATACCCCCACGCCGACTCGCACTTCCACCAGTCCGCGGGTAGCCAGTTCGTGGATAGCGTTTCGCACTGTCACCGGGCTAACCGAATACGACCGTGTTATTTCACGGCTGGATGGCAGCTTTTCTCCGGCTTTGTGTTGCGCAATCCACGTTTCCAGCTCGCCGACCAACATAGACGTGCTACTGTTAACCATGAATATACATAGTAGCGCTATCGTATCGAAGCGCGCAGTGCTATCCTGCCCAATCCATTTTTCGCATCACCTCGACAATGTTCTCTATGACCTGCGCGGACCAATTCAGGACAAGGCCGACGAGCTACAGCGTCAGGGCGTAAAGGTCATTCCCCTCAATGTCGGAAATCCTGCCCCATTCGGCTTCCGGCCATCTGCAGAGGTACTTTCCGCTATGCACCGTGGCCTCGAGGAAACTTCTGGATACTCAAATTCCCTCGGCCTGAGTGACACCCGTCAGACTGTCGTGGACTACTACTCGCAGAATGAGGACTTCCCCGCCCTCGATAGCGATCACGTTCTCGTCGGAAATGGTGTCTCGGAGCTGGTAAACCTATGTCTACAAGCTCTCATCAACGACGGTGATGAGATCCTCATCCCCTCACCCGACTATCCACTCTGGACCGCATCCACCACCCTCGCCGGCGGAGTCCCCGTGCACTATCCCTGCCTAGAAGAAAATAATTGGCAGCCAGACGTCGATGACATACGCGAGTCCATCACAGCCAAAACTCGGGCGATTGTCATCATCAATCCAAACAATCCCACAGGCACCATCTACTCACCGGAGACTCTCTCCCAGATTGCCCAGCTCGCACGTGAGCACAATCTAGTGCTGCTTTCCGACGAAATCTACGACCGCATTGTGTACCCTGGAGCCTCATTCACTCCAACAGCTTGCCTAGCGCAGGATGTCCCCTGCTTAACGTTCTCCGGCCTTTCCAAGACGCATCGCTTGGCCGGATTGAGAGCTGGATGGGTGACTGCAACTGGATTTCGCGAACAGGACACCCTGTTTAAAGGAATTCGACTACTGGCCTCAATGCGGATGTGCGCCTCAATTCCGGCCCAGCACGCGATTGCTGCCGTGCTGGGCAAAGAACACAGCATCGACAATTTAGTACGACCCGGTGGCCGCCTCTTCGAACAAAAAGTTGCTGCCACTACAGCACTCAGCAAGATTCCCGGAATCTCGTTCATCGAGCCGCAAGGGGCGCTGTACATTTTCATTCGACTAGACGGCAATATTTACGAAATTGATAAGGATGAGGACTTCGTTCTCTCGTTTCTGGAAGCAGAACACATTCACATCGTCCAAGGCAGCGCTTTCAATGTGAAAGGCGGGACATATGTCCGGATTACTTTTCTTCCTGAGGTCGAGACAATGGAACATTTCGCCGCTCGCTTCGCAGCTCACCTGGAGAAGTACGCTAAGCGCTAGCCCCCACCTACATCGCTAAATCCGCCAGGGCATCCTCATCAATAATGGCCGTCCATCTTCGACCCGCGCAGGTATTGAAAAGTTCGCCGACGAGTTCGATGCCCGCGGCCTCTCCTACGGCAAAATGATGGTCCGCTTCCCCTGGCCAAAGGACGGCAAGGCCGAGTCCACGCCGCTGGACCTGCAAACCAAGATGATTGAGTTCAACATGGAAGACAAGCGCGGGATGACCAAGTTCTGGCGATAGGTCGGGGTTGGTTGCCGGACCTGGAAGCTGTCAAGCATTTAATGCGCATTCCTTTCCTCAGCGAGATTACGGAGGAATGCGTCTTTGTCGTCGCAGTATATCTCAATCGAGGAAACCATCATTAGCCCCTTGTAAAGATCTTCTGCCACGACTGGCGAATCCACTTCTAGCCTAACGTTCACTTCACTCAAAACAGGCACCCTGAGATTGCCATCCTCGTCAATTGCTACGTCCCCTCCTTCGCCTGCCGTTACGGAGCTCGTCTGACGCAGGTGTGACCATGGAATTTCGCAAGTAAGCCTCCGTCCAATTCGCAGTACTAGTCCCTGCGGTGTTATGAGATGTGGTTGGTCTCGAACAGTTACGTAAAACCCGGATAGAAGAACTACTGCATAAACGCTAATTACCAGCAAGAAATATCGCCAAAATGTATTAGAAATAGCGAAATGCACTATGCCGATTTCTACAATGCTCAGCGCTAATACCATAAAAACAACAGTTCGAAGATTTTTGTGCACAGTAAAGGATCTGACTTCACTGTCGACATTTTTCTGAAGTCTAAAGAATGTAAAAGCAGCTATCAGTGAGCTAACTTCCGAAACAAGTAGCGCTAGTATTTTTCGAGGTACGCCAAAATTCTTTGACGTCTCGGACAGCGAAGCAGCCCATGACCTACCATTTCTGAGATAGTCTTGCCGCATACCTCCAAACAGTAAGAGAAGAGCCGCAACTACAACGGCAAGTGGTAACAGGAATACCCAATCCGGCAAACCAGATACCACATTCATAAGAAGGATAAGAACTACTTCAAGAATAATTGCGGTAACCAGAATTGCTCTAAATATAATTTTCATGCTTACCTTCCGACTATGAACGGACAGGCTTTCCTCGGAAGAAGATTCCTCACCATGCAAGCTCTCTCTTAATATTTCTTACACATTCTTGAGTTGATTTTTCACAATATAAACAGGTACCAAATGATCGTTAAAATATGGCCGTGAGCCAAATTCATGACTGAACACCGCTATACCAATGTCGCAGATGGGGGGCCGACTGCCCTCATGCACATCTCAAAACTATTCGTGTTTTCTTCCACTTTCAATACAAAATCAGTTTTCGAGATTTATACTTCCCTTCTCGCGAGCTGGCTGCAATGCTAGATGGCCGACGCATCCGACGACTTGTGGCCACGCTATTCACCTATCGATGCGCTGCAGCGTGTCCACAAGTGAATAGCGCATCGACAAGTGAGAGAGCCTGGCCCACAGCGTGCGCATAAGTGCCGAAAAACCATCGATAAGTCAGGAGAATCCATCGATAAGTGAGAGAAATACATCGACCAGTCCCCGAAACCTGGCCATAAGTGCCGGACAAGGTTAAGGGAGGGTTAAAGGACAAGCCAACAACCTCAGCTCAGCATCCGCCTCTGCTTCAACCCAAGCCCCACTCCAACCGCCACCGCAAACAAAAAATCCTCGGAAGCTTTTACACTTCCGAGGATCTTCGCTGTGGGCGAAGGGGGACTTGAACCCCCACGTCCGTAAAGGACACTGGCACCTGAAGCCAGCGCGTCTGCCATTCCGCCACTCGCCCGTGGGAACGAATAGAACTATAACACCCCGCGCTAATACACCACCAAATCCCCAGGCCAGCGCGCGTTTTTCACCACTTTTCACCACTTTTAAAACGTCTTTTTCGCACTTAGCAACAGCCACTTATTTCACAAGCGTCGTCACTATTTGATAAACCTCAGCAGTTCCTAGCCCTTAACTGAAGGTGTAGGGCTCTATACTGTTGCTAAAGTATCGATAATTTTTATGCACATTTTTCACGTAACCCGCCGCGGTTTGGCGGGAGAAGGCGAATTTCTTTAGTCAGATGGATTTCCTAGGACGCATCCGCAAGCTCGATAGCTCGCTTCAGCGCGGGCTCGACAACAGCTTTGCGCGCGTGTTCGGCGGCAAGGTTGTCCCGAATGAGTTAGAAGAATGCCTGAAGCAGGAAATTGAAGATTTCCTGATGCAGGACGCCAACGGTCAGTACTTGGCACCCAATGATTTCCGCATTGGCATCAGCGCCGCCGATTACAAAAACCTCTCCGCGTCAGAGCCCAACCTGCCGAATCAATTGGCTGACCGCATGACGCGCTACTGCCGTAACAACGGCTGGGGTTTCACCGGTACCATCAGCGTCCACCTGCAGGCAGTGGAGTCGCTCCACACCGGTCAGCTGAAGACGGCCAGCACTTTCACCGAGGACACCGTAAGCACTTCGGAGTTCGTTCCATTCGACGACAGCGCTGATGATGCCAACACTGACGCAGCCCCGTCGCAAAGCGATGACGAACCCCAAGCCGCCGAGACCTCTGCCGCCTACCACCCACAGCCGGAAGCTGAGCAGTTCCCCACCGCTTCCCGTCCCGCGCCTACCGCCGACCCGGAAGCGGCAACTGAGCTGAGCAACTCGGCCGTGGACGAAGACCAGTCCCAGGAAAAGACCATCACCCTGCTGTTGCAGGACGGCTCCTCGCGCGTATTCGAGGTGCGCCATGGTTCGAACATCATCGGCCGCGGCACCGCTTCCGACTTCCGCCTCCCGGACACTGGTGTTTCCCGCCAGCATGCCGAAATCACGTGGGATGGCCAGGATGCGGTGCTCGTCGATTTGCATTCGACCAACGGAACCATTGTCAATGGCGAACCCATTGATAACTGGCTGCTGGCCGACGGCGACGAGATCTCGCTTGGACATTCTGTTCTCGAAGTTCAGATCCGCTAGTTAAATCCGCTGATTTAGATCCGCTAAGTAGTGAGGTTCACTAGATTCAAATGCCACTACCCTAGGTTTGCCGACACATTCCTGGAATAATTACGTCCGTGTGTTCGGTTGCGGACCCACCAGCTCTATATAAGGAGGTTCCTCGGACGTGGAAGCTATCGTTTTTCTGCTTTCGCGCATCGGCGTGCTGGTCGTCCTGTGGTTTTTCATTTGGATGACGCTTCGCACCCTGCGTACAGAAACAATAGGTTCGGCTCCGCTGCGCCCGCTTCGGCAAACCAGCAGCGCTCCGGCCAAGCGTTTCCAGCGCTCGCAGACTCCACATCAGCTCCTTGTCACCTCCGGGCCGCTGGCGGGTTCGCGCATGAACCTAAACAACCAACGCGACATCACTATCGGCCGTTCAGAGTCGAATGCCTTCGTCCTCAACGATGATTTCGCCTCGGGCCAGCACGCTCGCGTCATCAACCGCGACGGCATCTGGTACCTGGAGGATTTGGACTCCCGCAATGGCACATTCCTCAATGGTCAGCGCGTGGAACAGCCGGAACGACTGGCTTCGGGTATGGAATTTCGTATTGGCCGTACAACTTTGAGGTTGCAACCATGAGTCTTGCTCTGAATTACACGGCCCGCTCTGACCGCGGCCTCATCCGACAGAACAACGAGGACTCCGCCTATGCGGGTTCGCGTCTGCTCGCGCTTGCCGACGGCATGGGTGGCCACGCCGCCGGGGAAATCGCATCCCAGCTGATGATTGCGGCTGTCTCTCGGCTGGACAATGATCAGCCCGGCCCCGATTTGCTCGAGTCCCTGCGCAGCGCCTGCATAGAGGGCAATAATTCCATTGCGGATGAAATTGAGCAGAACCCCTCTACGCAAGGCATGGGCACTACGCTGACTGCTCTGCTTTTCGACGGCACCCGCCTGGGCATGTGCCATGTCGGTGACTCGCGTGGCTATCTGCTGCGCGACGGGGAGCTCATCCGCATTACCCGGGATGACACTTATGTGCAGTCGCTGGTGGACGAGGGCAATCTCACCGAAGAAGAGGCGGCAATTCACCCTCAGCGCTCACTGATTTTGAAGGCTCTCACCGGTCGCCCGGTGGAGCCTACTTTGTCTTATCGCGATGTCCACGAGGGCGATCGCTACCTGCTGTGCTCGGATGGCCTGTCCGATCCGGTGTCCGCGGACACCATCAAGGATGTGCTCTCGGAGGGGACTCCGGACGAGGCCGCTACCAAGCTCATTGACTACGCGTTGAAGTCCGGTGGTCCGGACAACATCACCGTGGTGGTTGCCGATGTTGTCGATTCGTCGGCACGCACGCCTTACGAGCCCGCCCTGGCCGGTGCCCTGCAGAGTGCGGAGGAGGAACTCCCCCGCCCTAATACGGCAGCGGGTCGCGCGGCGGCACTCCGCCCGCGGAAGTCGCAGGAAATTGCAGTGACTTCGGCGCCGGAGAAGAAGGCTTCCAAGGGCAAGTGGCTAGTTGTTTCTGTGGTGCTGGTGCTGGTGGCCGGTTTGGTCGGCCTTGGTATTTGGGGCTGGCAGAAGAAGGAGTCGATGTACCATCTCGCGGTGGTCGACGGGCAGGTGCAGTTGATGCATGGCGTGCCCGGTAGTTTGCTGGGCTTCGATCTGCAAGAGCCGCATCAGTTCATCTGTTTGACCGATGACAACAAAGTTCAGCTGCCTCCGGCCGGGACGCCGAAGGAGAAGGTCGACTGCCACATCATGACGCCGGAAGATCTCTCGCCGGCGGCACGCAATTCGCTGGAAGGTCTGCCGGCTGATTCCTACGACGGTGTCAGCGACCAGATTGGCCGTTTGGCGGAGTCGGCACTGCCGGTATGTCTGTCCGTGTCCGACGACGACAAGGACGCAACTTCCGCCGACAAGAAGGATGAAAAGCTGGGTTCGAAGCCAGGAGTCAACTGTAGGCAGGTGCGAAAATGAGTGAAACTACCGCGAAGCGACAGCTTCGGATGAAGGAAATGCTCCTGCTGCTGCTGTCGGCAGGATTGTTGCTTTTGGCACTTATTTCGCTGGAACTGGCTCAGGGCAACTCTCTGACCGCCGATGTCTTTTACATCATTGGCGGATTCTTTGTAATCTTTGCAGTGGCGCATATCGCACTGACCTTTGTGGCGCCCAACGCCGATCAGGTGATGCTGCCGGTTGCAGCCACTCTCAATGCCTTGGGGTTGGTGATGATTCACCGCCTCGACCTGGCCAATGACACCTCGTTAGTGCGCAACCAGATCATGTGGACCGTGCTCAGTGTCGCACTGTTTATCGGTGTGATCGTCCTGCTGCGCAACCATCACTCACTGTCGCAGTACTCGTATCTGCTGGGTCTCGGCGGCTTGATTCTGTTGGCGCTGCCGCTGGTGTGGCCGTCGTCGATTAATGCTGATGCCCGCATCTGGATTTCCATCGGCCCGTTTTCCATGCAGCCTGGTGAGTTTGCCAAGGTCATGTTGCTGATCTTCTTCGCACAGCTGCTGGTGAATAAGCGCTCGCTGTTCAATGTGGCGGGTAAGCGTTTCCTGGGCATTGATTTCCCGCGTGTTCGCGATCTGGGCCCGATTCTGCTGATCTGGGGCATCGCTACTGTCATCATGGCTCTGCAGAATGACTTTGGTCCGGCGCTGGTGCTCTTCGGCACTGTGCTGGCAATGCTCTACGCTGCCACCGGTCGTGGTTCCTGGCTCATCATCGGCATGGGGCTGGTGACCATCGGTGTTGTCGGTGTCTACATGGTTTCGGACAAGATTCAGGCGCGAGTCACGCATTTCCTGGATCCGTTGGGTTCCTACGACGAGGGTGGCTACCAGCTCTCCCAGGGGCTGTTCGGCATGAGCTGGGGTGGCATCGGTGGCACCGGTCTGGGTCAGGGCTACCCACAGAACATTCCGGTGGCACACTCTGACTTCATCCTCTCCGCCTTTGGCGAGGAGCTCGGTTTTACCGGTCTGAGTGCCATCATCCTGCTGTTCGCGATTCTGATTTCGCGCGGTATTTCGGCGAGCTTGGCGGTACGTGATTCCTTCGGCAAGCTGCTGGCGGCCGGCATCGCATTCTCGATGGCCATTCAGCTGTTCGTGGTTGCAGCCGGTGTTTCCAAGCTGATGCCACTAACCGGTCTGACTACACCGTTCATGTCAGCCGGTGGTTCCTCACTGCTGGCCAGCTACATCATGTTGGCCATCGTGCTGCGCGTCTCTGACGAGGCCAACCGCCCCTGGGGCATTCCAAGCACCCCTTCTGGCCTCAACGACAATGCCAACGCAGCTCAGGGGGTGAACCAGTAGATGAATAAGACCATTCGCCAAATCTTTGTTGTCGTACTCGGGCTCTTCGTTCTTCTACTGGCGAACCTGACCTACATCCAGGGCTTCCAGCAGGATAAGTACGCCCACAATCCGCTGAATAGCCGCCAGTTCCTGGAGGAAAAGTCCAAACCTCGCGGCCAGATCACCACTGACGGCGACATTCTGGCCCACTCGGTCAAGGGCGAGAACGGCTTCTATGACCGCAGCTACGACACCGACCCGGAGGCATATGCCACGGTGGTCGGATACCTGTCGGACATCTACGGCTCCGCCGGTATCGAACGCTCTCAAAACGGAATCTTGAACGGCAGCGACCCTTCGCTGTTTACTTCCCGCGCCCTCGACATGGTCACGGGCAAGGAACCTTCTGGGGCTTCCGCAGAGCTGACGCTGTTGCCGAACGCTCAGCGGACTGCGTACCAACAACTCGCTGAACGCGGCTACGTCGGCTCCGCCGTCGCCATTCGCCCATCGACGGGTGAAATTCTCGCGATGGCCTCCACACCGTCGTTCAACCCGAATGACATCGCGGCCGGCGACGAGAGTACCTGGCAGTCCCTCAATAACAATGAGGGCGCACCGCTGCTCAACCACGCCACTCAGCGTCCGCTGCCGCCGGGTTCCACTTTCAAGGTGTTGACCACGGTCACGGCACTGGAGCAAGGCGCCTCCCCGGACACCTCGGTCACTGGCGCACCGCAGATTACGCTGCCGGATACCACCACCACGTTGGAAAACTACGGTGGCTCGACCTGTGGCGGGGCTACTACGACTCTCCGCCAGGCTTTCGCACAGTCCTGTAATACGGCGTTCGCGGAGCTCGGTATGCAGTACGGGGCCGATGCGCTCAAGGACGTCGCCAAGCGATTCGGCATCGGTGAGACCCACGACGACGCGGGCCTGCCGATTCAGCCCTCCACCGTCGGTGAGATTCCGGATCAGTCCTCGCTGGGGCAAACCTCCATTGGTCAGCGCGACGTGTCCTTTACACCACTGGACAACGCCATCATCGCCGCCACGATTGCCAACGGCGGCGTGCGCATGGAACCCCAGATCATCAAATCGGTGCGCGGTGCCGACCTCTCCGAGATCAAGTCCTTCAAGCCGATTGAAGCCGACGAGGCGATTTCGCCGGAGATCGCAGAAACCGTAACTGAGCTGATGCGCGGTTCAGAGTCACATTCGGGCGGTAACGGTTCGCGTATCGCCTCCAAGACCGGTACCGCGGAACACGGTGCTGTCCGCGGCGAGTACGCGCCGCACGTTTGGTACATCGCCTTCGCTCCGGACTCCGATGTCGCCGTGGCCGTCGTCGTGGAAAACGGTGGCGGTCAAGGCCAGGGCGCTACCGGCGCCTCCGTTGCTGCCCCGATTGGCCGTGCGCTCATTGACGCGGTCGAACAGGCGGGTTGATAAGCATGGATGCCCACCAAGTTCAAGACATCGTCGGCGACCGATATCACGTCCGCCGTCTGCTCGGCCGTGGCGGTATGTCCACCGTCTGGCTTGCCGACGACGCCACCAGCGGCGAACTAGTTGCGATCAAACTTCTGAATCAGGAGTACTCGGACAATTACGAGTTCCGGCAGCGTTTCCAGAACGAAGCCGCTGCTGCACGCAGCGTCAACAGCCCAAACGTGGTGAAGATTGTCACGTACGAGGAAGGCGATATCGGCAGCCACGGCGCGTGTTACATCGTCATGGAGTACATCCGTGGCGAATCTCTGTCGCAGGTGCTGCAGCGACGTCGCACCCTGCCAGGGCACCTGATGCTCGACGTGCTGGAGCAGACTGCGCACGGCCTGTCGGCAATTCACGCTGCGAACCTTGTCCACCGCGACATTAAGCCGGGCAACCTGCTGGTGACGCCGGAGGGCACCGTGAAGATTACCGACTTTGGCATTGCCAAGGCCGCCGAAGCGGTGCCTCTGACGCGTACCGGCATGGTCGTCGGTACCGCGCAGTATGTCTCACCGGAGCAGGCGCAGGGCAAACAGGTGAGTCCGGCGACTGACATTTACTCGCTTGGCTGTGTCGCCTACGAAATGGTGGCCGGCGCCCGCCCCTTCCAGGGCGACTCCACCGTCGCGGTTGCCGTGGCACACATCAACGAGGCACCGCCTGCGTTGGCGCCGACGGTCAATCCGCATATCCGCGAACTTATCGGCATTATGCTGCGCAAGGATCCGCAGCGTCGCTATGCCGATGGCCGCGAGCTGGCACAGGCTGTTTTGCGAGTGCGCGCGGGGCACCGCCCACCGCAGCCGCGTGGTGTGACCCCAACGGTGCACCGTCAATCCAACGCTGCCAACCCGGCGACCACCGAACTCGGTGCCATGACGCGACCGCCCATGCCGGTGTCGCAACCACAGCAGCAGCCACAGCGGCCACCGCAGCAACCCACTCGGCAGCGAAAGCCGGCAAAGAAGCGCAGCGGCTGCGGTTGTGGCTGCGGCAGCATTGTGCTGTTGGTACTGCTAGTGTTACTGGCCGGTGCTATCGCTGTTGTCTATTCGCTGTCGACAACCGGTTCACTGCCAACCATTCCAAACTTGGAGCAGTACATTCCGAACCAGTCACAGCAGCAAACCACAGAAGAAAACTCTGACTCCAGCAACGGTTCCGGTTCCGGTTGGTCGGACGACAATTCCGGTAACTGGGGAAATAACGACGGTGGCAGCTACGGCGACAACTCTGGTGAAAACTACGGTGGCAACAATGATGGTGCTTCTGACAGCTCCACTGAACAGGACACCAGCGAGACCGCCCCGGATACCTCCGAACCGACTCAGGATTCGGGCAACGACAATAGCGACGACTCCACTGGCGGTGGTCTGCCCGGTATTCAACTGCCCCCGGAAAATGGGTCCGGTAATACCTTGGGGACTCCAGATGCACAGTAATATTCAGGTACAAGATGTTTTGGTGGAAATCCTTCCGAAGGGACTGACGAACAATGTCTGGCAATGACGATCTCCTCTCCGGCCGTTATCGGCTCGGCGAGCTCATTGGCGTTGGCGGCATGTCCGATGTTTACCGAGCTGAAGATACTGTTCTCGGTCGCTCTGTCGCGGTCAAGATGATGAGGGCCGACCTTGCCAGGGATGAGAACTTCCTCGCAAGGTTCCGTCGTGAAGCGAAAAACTCAGCACTACTGAATCACCCGTCTATCGTGTCGGTGTACGACACCGGCGAGACGGATAGCCCGATGGGGCGTGTGCCTTTCATTGTCATGGAGCTGATTCAGGGTGAGACGCTGCGTGACCTTGTTCGTCGTGAGGGGCGGCTCGACCCGAAGAAAGCCACGTCGATAATGGCATCGGTGTGTGACGCACTGACGGCATCCCACCATGCCGGCATCATTCACCGTGACATCAAGCCGGCGAACATCATGCTGACCAACACCGGCAAGGTGAAGGTGATGGACTTCGGCATCGCTCGCGCGCTCGGTGATTCCACCACGATGACGCAGACTGCGGCCGTGCTGGGTACCGCGCAGTACCTTTCGCCGGAGCAGGCGCGCGGTAAGACCGCCGATGCACGTTCTGATATTTACGCTGTCGGTTGCGTACTTTTCGAGGCTGTCACGGGCGCCCCGCCATTCACCGGTGAAACCCCTCTTTCTGTCGCTTACCAGCATGTTCAGGATCAGCCGCCGCGCCCTTCGGGGAAGCTCAACACCGACCCGAACACGGCTCAGGGCCTCGACGCGGTGCTGTTGACCGCGATGGCCAAGGATCCGATGGAGCGCTACGACACCGCAGAGGACTTCGCCCAGGATTTGCGTCGTCTTGCACGCGGCGAGGATCCGTTGGCGCTGGCGCACCACGGCGCGCATGACGACGACGCGAAGACCACCGAATTCCTTCCGGCAGCTCCGTCGGATGCTGAGACTCGGGTGACCCCTGCACAGCAGGCAACTCCGGCCCCTGTCCCTGCTCCCGCTCCTGAACCGAAGGAAGCAGCGGACCAGTCGGAGGCCCCTGCTCAGATCGCTAACACTGACGAGCCCGAGAAAAAGAAAGGCGGCGCAGGAAAGACTGTCGCGCTGGTGGCTGCTGCAATGGTGGCTCTCGGCGGTGTCGGCTACGGCGCCTACCAGCTCTTCAACTCGTCCACCGAGGTCGAGACCGTTGCCATTCCGCAGGTCGAGGGTCTAAATGTCAATGAGGCAACGCAGGTTCTCGAGGAGGCTGGTTTTGTAGTCAACCGCGTCGATGAGCCGAACCCAGATGTCCCCCGAGACACGGTGATCGCCACGGAACCGGGTGTCGGATCGGGGTTGCCGCAGGGATCTCGCATCAAGCTGCGCGTATCTTCGGGCCCGGAGTTGACTAATGTGCCGGATGTGCGCGACAAACAGGCCGAGGAAGCTCGCCGCCTGCTCGAGGAGGCGGGGCTTGTCGTCAATCCAAAGCTGCAAGAGGAACCGAATGAGGACGTTCCGCGCGGCAATGTTATCGAGCAGTCTCCAGCTGCCGGTTCTCAGGTATCGAAGGGAACCCGCGTAACCTTGACTGTCTCCTCCGGTATCGAGACCAAGACTGTTCCGGATGTCACTGGTCAGACTTTGGATTCCGCCCGCACGACCCTCGAATCCGCTGGTTTCGTTGTCGAAGTGGTAGAGGTGGACTCCGCTGAGAAGCAGGGAACCGTCATTGAGGTTCCACAGAAGGGCTCGGAGCTCACTGTCGGTACGACGGTTGAGCTGCACGTTTCGCGTGGTAACCAAATTAAGATGCCACGGGTTGAGGGACAGACCCTCAGTGATGCGGAGAAGGCACTCGCCGATGCCGGATTCGAGGGAACTATCCGCACCGAGGAAGTCACCACGCTGGATCTGTCCAAGGTCGACCACGTGGAGAAGGCCAATCCGTCGGCCGGGTCTAAGCTTAACAAGGACGGCGAGGTCACCCTGCGTGTCTACCGGCTTGGGGTTGCTCCGGAGGGTTCTGAGGACGAGCCTGCGCCGGAACCTCCCCTAAGGCTGCCGGATTTGCTGCCTAACTAACGGCTAGTGTGCCAGCACATCTGAGAAGGCGCGCTGGTACACGGCCTGCTGTTCCTCCAACTCCGCCAGGAGTTCCTCGGAGTACTCGCCACCGGCCAGGCGCAGCCAGTTGACGAGCATGCGGTGCCCGTACTGGGTGAGCACCGACTCCGGGTGGTACTGCACGCCGTGAATCGGCAGGTCGCGGTGGCGCATCGCCATCAGCATGCCCGAATCGGTGAATGCCGTGGCAATGAGTTCCTCCGGCAGTGTCTTCGGATCGACCGTCAACGAGTGGTAGCGCGTGGCAATAAAAGGACTGGGCACATCGGCCAGCACACCCGTGCCGTCGTGTGTGACCGGGGAAGTCTTGCCGTGCAACAGCTCGTCGGCACGCACGACCTGCGCACCAAAGACCTCACCAATCGCCTGATGACCCAAGCACACACCCAACACCGGTGTCGGATCGTCCTGCCTGCTCACCGCGCGAATAATGTCCTCTGTCCATCCAGCATTGGACGGCTCACCGGGACCGGGCGACAGTAGGATTGCATCAAATTGCTTTACGACGTCGTCAACATCGCGGAGACGCGCATCATCATTGCGCCAGACAGTCACCGTTTCGCCGAGCTGGCCTATGTACTGGACCAGATTGAATACGAAGCTGTCATAGTTATCGACGACGAGAATCTGCATAACTGGGAATTCTACTGCCTGCGAACTTCACTGGTAAGTTCGGATGCAAAGTTTACAATTATGCATATACCGCGGGAGTGTAGATACCGCGCTGATCGCAACCTGCTGACCACAACCTAAGGAGTTTAAAGCGCTATGCCTAAGGCAAAGATTGAAAGCACTAATTCACCACAATCCGGTGGCTCCTCCGTCAGCCGTACCCCGGTCAAGATCAACAGCACTCAGACACCGGTGTGGTACAAGGTGCTGATGTTCGGGTTCATGCTGATTGGTTTGGGCTGGCTGCTGGTCAACTACATCGCGGGTCCGCATATTCCGTTCATGGTGACTTTGAACGCATGGAACTACGTCATCGGCTTTGGTCTTTTCATTGTTGGTCTGCTGATGACTATGGGTTGGCGTTAGTCAGCTCTAATACACCGCACTCCTCAGGCGCATCCACTTTTGGATGCGCCTTTTTCATACCTAAAAACCCAGGTCAATTCACCCCCGTCAATACACCCGTTTCCCACACATTTTTCGGAGAATGGGGATTTCCCTCCTATTGATCGCGCAAAAAAGTTATCCACAGAAACCTGTGTAACAATCATGTAATTTGTGGATAACTGTGGAGAGATTTCGTCCCAAATTTCTCACGGGTTACGTGACAAAAACCGTAAAGCATGACAACTTTGGCTCTATCCCCTATGTCCACAGTATCCACAGCCTGTGGATAATTCTGTGAACAAGTAACATAGTTGCAAGTCAACTTGTGTGTAATTCCAATATTCTGCGGAGTTCGACCACTTTCGAACGCTGGTTCGTAAATTACAAGAATGGAATTATCCACACATGTGCACAAGTCTGTGGACAACTGTGGATTCTTGTAATTTGTGAAAATTGGGACCCGTAACGTGCTTCTTGGTCCATGTTCACCTAGGTGAACAGTGGAGTATTTTGCCCACAGGGCTGTGGATATGTGGAGAATCAACCCAATTTGCTACTACCCCCGCTACCCCTAAACACAACATTGAAGTTACGGGCCGTCGTAAAGCGAAAATAGGCATGAAAAAACCCGCCCGGAACAACCGGACGGGTTAAAGAGCATAGAAGCTAGCGGATTACTTCTCGATGTCGATGGAGGTAATCACGACCGGCTCCAGCGGGCGATCCCAGTGATCGGTAGCCACACGAGCGATCTCGTCGACGACCTTCTTCGAGGCGTCATCAACGACCTCACCGAAGATGGTGTGAGCGCCATTGAGGTGCGGGGTCGGAACCACGGTGATGAAGAACTGGGAACCGTTGGTGCCGCGGCCGCCACGCTTGCCGGCGTTTGCCATAGCGAGCAGGTACGGACGATCGAACTGGAGCTCCGGGTGGATCTCATCGTCGAACATGTAGCCCGGGCCGCCGGTACCGGTGCCCAGCGGGTCACCACCCTGAATCATGAATCCGGCGATGATGCGGTGGAAAATGGCCTCATCGTAGAACGGGCCGGACTCGGTGCCAGAGGCGTTCTGACCCTTGTACTCCTTCGTGCCCTCTGCCAGGCCGATGAAGTTGTCGACAGTGTTCGGCGCGTGGTTGCCGAACAGGTCAATCACGATATCGCCATGGTTGGTGTGCACAGTTGCAGTAGCAGTCTTAATAGTCACGTTCCTTAGGATACCGACCTTGGTGGCCAATTGCTCTTACTGGTGAGTTTCTCCTTGGCAGAAACCTGCGAAAATGTTTTTCAAGATAAGGAAAAGAGTTCTTCGTTGACCCCCATGAAGAGCAAATAGTGCCTAAGCTGGAATGTGAGCCTGCTGCAAGTATTTCGACGCTAGGCCTAACTGGGCCCTAGCTCTTGGACTTAGAAGCATCTTGGTCTCAGAGGCACTGGCGCCGCAGCAGTATTAATCATTGATTGAAAATAAAAGGCGAAGCCTGTTGGCGATGCACTAATTAAGGAGAGTCATGAACCCCAACGCAATCTCGCTGGCTGTCAAGGGACTGAAGTCCGCTTACGACAGCTACTCCGATTACCGGGACAAGAAGGCTGCAGAGCTCTACGACACGATGCAGGAGGCTAAGAAGGTGGCAGCTGCACAGAACGAGGCTGCAAAGGACGCAGCATCCGATTGGGCAGAAGACGTTAAGGAAAAGGTTTCCGACGCTCGCGATCAGCTCGCTGAGCAGGCTGAAGAACTGACCGGCAAGGTTCAGAAGAAGTCCAAGGAGACCAAGAAGCAGGCGAAGAAGGCTGCGAAGCAGGCCGAGAAGGACGCTAAGCGCAAGGGCAAGAAGACCCGTTGCAAGGCTCGCTGCGAGGCTAAGAAGGCTGAAAAGAAGGCCAAGAAGGCTCGCAAGGATCTCGAAGTCCGTACCCAGAAGGCTATCGACAAGGTGACCGGCAAGGAAGAGCAGCGCGCCAAGAACGGCCGCATTGCAACCGCTTCCCTGGTCTTCGCTGTTGTTGCAGCAATCGTCGGTGTCATTGTCTGGAAGCTGCGCAAGGACGACAAGCTCCCGGTTGACCCAGCTCCGTACCAGCAGAAGGCCCAGGAAGTTAAGCACAAGGTCGAAGAGAAGGCCGCAGAGGTCAAGGAGACCGTTGAAGAAAAGGCTTCTGAGGCTAAGGAAAAGGCTGAAGAGGTAAAGGGCAAGGCAGCTGACAAGGCCGACGAGGCCAAGGGCAAGGCAGCTGAGGCCAAGGAGACCACTGAGGAGAAGGCCGCAGAGGCTTCCAAGCAGGCTCAAATCAAGGTCGACGAGGTCAAGACCGAGAAGAAGAACGCTGAGGACGCTAAGAAGATCTCTTCCAAGCCGGCTCCGAAGCCGGGTCAGGCTCGCAAGAAGTAAATAGGCGGCTGGGGCTAGATAGCCATAAACCTTTTCACGCCCGATCGTTCTGTGCAGTAGATGCGCCGACGGTCGGGCGTTTTTGGTTAAGCAGCAAACCTGACAACTTCAAAAGACGGGCTGCAAATGTGAAACTGTGCGAGTTTATGACACTTTCAGGCCATTTTTCGGGCCATTTTTGACATAAACGCAGTCAGTAACTCGCATTGGGGTAAGTCGCCAAAGGCTGGGTCAAATAACCACGACGCCACCGGACGAACACCCGGGAAAAATTCTCTCCCCCCTCCCCCGGGGGAAAGACGCACTTTTCTTTACTTACCCCTTACTCACCCCTCCCCTTCTACATTCCCAAAACGCAAAAAATCCCCCGGTCTTACGACCGGGGGATTTTGTTCCTTGTGGAGCTTAGGGGAATCGAACCCCTGACCTCCTGCTTGCAAAGCAGGTGCTCTACCAATTGAGCTAAAGCCCCGTACACCGAGCAATTATACCTTGTTCGGCAGTGGGCCTAGGAGGACTTGAACCTCCGACCCCTTCGTTATCAGCGAAGTGCTCTAACCGCCTGAGCTATAGGCCCCGTGGAACGAGATATAACTTAACCCGTAACCATCACACTTCACAAATCGCCTGTTCAGAGGCCTAAATATTGAGTTAAAAAGCAGTCATTAAGTAGTCATTATGGCTACTTCATAACCAGGTCACTGAAAATACCTCTGAACCAACGCGGCCCCGGAGCTACCGAACGGGGGTGACACCGGGGCCAGCGGGAGACTAGGCAGCCTAGCTGTCGTCGGCAAGCGAAATCTTGAGACCTCCGACGAGACCGCCGCACGCGTTGTAGATAACCGCGCCGAGGGCCATGAACCCAATCGACAGCACCCACCACAGCGCTCCTACAGCGGCCGCCAGGCCAAGGACAAGACCCGCGCTGATGGAATCCTCCCCGCCAATCATTTCACTAATCGGAGCGAGCAATCCCATCCCGGAGAGCAAGAGGTAGAGCAGGCCAACCGCGGCAAGCCAGACGAGGAAGCCAATGAAGCCAGTGGCCGCCGTAATGCGCATGGCGGACCAGGGACTCACCTTGTCGACTACCAAGTTAGTTTCGGCCATGCGCTTACTCCTTCTCCGCCTCCGAGTCACCGGACTCGGCGGCGCCGGTGCTCTTGGTGGCGCCGGTGCGCTTCGGGACTACGTCCAGGGTTCCGGCCTCAGAGACCTTGGAAGCGGTCTCCTCACCCTCATCCTCAACATTGCGGTCGATAGCCAGCAGTTCCACGCCATCAGCGAGGTTGACCAGGCGCACGCCCTTGGTGGCACGCGAGGTGGCGCGAATCTCGTTGACGTTGGTGCGGATGATGTCGCCGGCGGAGGTGACAGCGAAGATTTCGTCGTCGTTGTCGACCACCAGGGCGCCCATCAACGGTCCACGCTTCGGGTCGTACTTGAGCGTCAGCACGCCCATACCACCGCGGTTCTGCGGGGTGTACTCGCTGAGCTTGGTCTTCTTGCCGAAGCCGCCAGTCGTGGCGACCAGCAGGTTGTGCTCTTCCTCGACCACGACCATGCTGAGCAGCTTGTCGTCGCCCTTGAAGCGCATACCCTGAACACCAGCAGTGGCGCGCCCCATCGGGCGCAGTGCGTCGTCGGAGGCAGTGAAGCGAATGGCCTGGCCGCGCTCGGAGACGAGCAGCAGGTCATCGTCCGAAGAGCACAGACGAGCACCGATGAGGGAGTCGCCTTCGCGCAGGTTGATGGCAATTAGGCCAGCGGAACGAGCGGACTCGTAGTCCTCCAGGCGAGACTTCTTGACCTTGCCCTCGCTGGTGGCCAGCACCAGGTACGGGCTGTCCTGGTAGCTCTGAATCTGCAGCACCTCGGCGATACGCTCCTCCGGCTGGAACTCCAGCAGATTGGCGACATGCTGGCCGCGGGCAGCGCGAGTGGCCTCCGGCAGTTCGTAGGCCTTGAGGCGGTAGACGCGCCCCTTGTTGGTGAAGAACAGAATCCAGTCGTGCGTGGAGCAGACGAAGAAGTGGCGGACAATGTCGTCCTGCTTCAGGTCAGCACCGCGCACGCCCTTGCCGCCACGGCGCTGAGCCTTGTAGGCGTCGACTTTGGTGCGCTTAGCGTAGCCCGTGGAGGTAATGGTCACAACCACGTTTTCGCGGGCGATGAGGTCCTCTTCGGTGACGTCGCCCTCGGCGGCCACGATCTGGGTACGACGATCATCGCCGTACTTCTCCACTACCTCGGTCAGTTCTTCCTTGACAATGGCGCGCTGGCGCTCCGGGTTGGCCAGGATGTCCTTCAGGTCGGCGATCTCGAGCTCGATCTCAGCCAACTCGTCAATAATCTTCTGGCGCTCCAGGGCAGCCAGGCGACGCAGCTGCATCGCCAGGATGGCGTCAGCCTGAATCTCGTCGATGTCGAGCAGACCCATCAGGCCCGTACGCGCGGTATCGACCGTGGCAGACCGGCGAATCAGGGCGATGACCTCGTCCAACATATCCAGGGCCTTGACCAGGCCGCGCAGGATATGGGCACGCTTTTCCTTCTCGTCCAGGCGGAACTGGGTCCGTCGAACAATGACCTCAATCTGGTGGGCGACGTACAGCGTCACCATCTGGTCAATACGCAGCGTACGCGGCACACCGTCAACGATGGCGAGCATGTTCGCGCCGAAGCTGGTCTGCAGCTGGGAGTGCTTGTACAGGTTGTTCAGCACCACACGCGGTACGGCGTCGCGCTTGAGCTTGACGACGATGCGCATGCCCCACTTCAGATCGGATTCGTCATCAATCGAGGCAATGCCCTGCAGACGCCCGTCCTTGACCTGATCTGCAATGTTGGCAATCATGCGGTCCGGGTTGACCTGGTACGGCAGCTCAGTGATGACAATCGACTGACGAGTGCCCTCCTGCTCAATCGAGGTCACACCGCGCATGCGGATCGAACCGCGACCGGTGGTGTAGGCCTCCTTGATGCCCTTATCGCCGACGATTTGGGCGGCAGTTGGGAAATCCGGACCCTTGATGCGCTCCATGACCGCATCCAGCGTGGTCTTTTCATCCGCCTCCGGGTTGTCCAGGCACCAGTTAATGGCATCCGCGACCTCACGAAGGTTGTGCGGTGGGATGTTAGTAGCCATACCGACGGCAATACCGCCGGAACCGTTCATCAACAGCTGCGGGACACGCGACGGCAGAATAACCGGCTCTGTCGTACGACCATCGTAGTTCGGCTGGAAATCGACAGTGTTTTCGCGAATGTCGCGCACCATTTCCATGGCCAACGGCGTCAGACGGGCCTCGGTGTAACGCATAGCTGCGGGGCCGTCGTCACCGCGGGAGCCGAAGTTACCCTGACCGTCGACAAGCGGATAGCGCATGGACCACGGCTGCGCCATACGCACCATGGTGTCGTAAATAGCGCTGTCACCGTGCGGGTGGTAGTTACCCATCGTGTCCGAAACCGGCTTAGCGGACTTCACATAACCGCGCTCCGGGCGGTAGCCGTTGTCGAACATGGCGTAGAGAATGCGGCGGTGCACCGGCTTGAGACCATCACGAATCTCCGGCAGCGCACGGCCAACAATCACGCTCATGGCGTAGTCGATATAGCTCGACTGCATCTCTTCATTGATGTCGATCGGGCGAACCTGGTGGCCCAATACTCCACTTCCGAAGGATGAGCCGTCGTTGTTGTTATCGTCGCTCAATGACTGCTTCCTTTACTTAAAAGAGGTTCGCATCCATTCTACAAGGCTTTAGAACCCGCTTTACGACGCCGTGCGCAACTTTTCGATACCATTGTGGTATCAAATACTTGATTTTCAAGCCTGATAGCGGAAACAAACCAGCGCAGTTAGGAAGCGCGGCTAGGTAGCAAGGAGCAAGTGCACGATGGCGATGACCTTAAGGCTCACGAAAGAACAGGACACCGCCCTGGCGCTGCTGGCGCAAATGGGGGGCGTATCCAAACACGAGGCCGTCATTCGCGCCATTGAATCCGCCGCCGCGAGAGCCCTTCAACAAGGCCAGGCCAGGGAAATCACCGCAAGTGTGACTGATACCGACATGGCGCTGCTGCGAAAGTTGAGCTCCCCGAGCCCCCGGGGAGCAGAGGAATGAGTGCGCCCCAAGTTCAGCCTCTCAGCGAGGCCGCAATCCTGGCGGCTACCGACGAACTGGCGGCCAAAGTGCCGGAATTGGCTGACGCTACACTTGTGCGACCATGGGCAATCAGCGCCATTGCTGCCGCCAGCTCAGGTGTCATTGCTGGTCACCGCAGCTTTCCCACGGTTTCTGCGGCTGCACAAGCGGTCGCTTACGCAACGTTTCACGTGAAACCACTGAGTTTCGGAAACACCGCGCTGGGCGCACTACTTGCGCACATACTCCTCACCACTAATGGCGAAGAAGTGTCATTCACAGAGACATGGAAACTGGTCAAAAGCGGCATTTAGCCAAAGACGCGGCCTAGTCGATTTTCCGGGTGAACGGGCTCGTCGGAATGCGATTACCGGACTCCAGTCGACCCGTGTAATACGCCGTGGCCTCACCTTCAGTCAGCTCGACCTCGTACCAGCCATCACGGACATAATCAGCCGTTCGGTCCTGCCCGCCGACGAGAACACGTCCCGACACGTGCTCCAAAGTGACCTCCGGCAACTCCTTCGCCGTCTTGCTGAACACACGCAGGAAGCGGTCCGGGCCGCACACGGTAAGTTCGCGGTCTAGAAGTCCAATTCGCAGCTCTAATGTGCCGAGCACGGTGTGGTGCTCTACCTTGTTACCACTGTAAACAGCGAAAACAGCCTCACGGGAACCGTCGTTGACCAGCACAAGGTTGCCGTCTTTAAGGTAGGCGTGAAGCCGGTACGGTGTTGGCAGCGCGGTCGCCTGCTCGGACTCCTGCACTGGATAGTCACCGGCCGGCTCCGCCTCCCAGCGCTTCACAAACTCCGGTGCTGGCCCCGGCTGCTCTGGAAGCTGCATTCCCGCCGATGCCGAGAAGTCCAGCGTGGATACCAAATCACCACAGACTCGACGACGCCAATCAGTGATGTTTCCACAGTTCACGCCAGTGACCTGCTCCAGAAAGCGAATCACCGAAGTGTGATCGAAGACCTCCGAAGAAACCAGACCACCCACCGACCATGGTGAAATGACAGTCATCGGGACGCGGAAACCGAGCCCCTTCGGCTTGCCCAGGTACCACTCCCCCGGCTCATTCTTCGGCGGCAGCGGCGGCACCACATGGTCGAAGTAACCATCAAACTCGTCAAAGTTAATCAGGAAAACTGTCTTGGCCCACACTTCCGGATTGGAGGCCAACGCATCCAACAGACGATAGGTGATATTCGCCGACTGAATTGGCGAGGACGCTCCCGGATGCTCACTTTCCGCGGCCGAAGGCACAATCCAGGACACCTTTGGCAGCTTCCCGGATTCAACATCCCGTCGGAAAGCGTCGGCTAGCGTGCCCGGCTGGCGGCGGTGCAGCGCGCGATCATAGAGATCCCGTTCCGCGTCAGGCAGCTTCTCCACAGCGGCATTCAGGCGATTGACCATCTCCTGTTGCTCTGTAGTTGGCGGCGTGCCATCGCCCAGTTCCAGCAGTTTCTCGTGGAAACCCGTCATGTCGAGACCAGGCAGCCCGGCCTCACGGATGACCTTGCGGCCAATATTTCGAAACGCGGCGAAGAAATCCAAATTGTTGTCCGTGTAGTTATCCCACTCCTGGTAGACGCGCCACGGCACCCCTGCCTCCGTGAGCTCCTCGGCATAAGTGCGCCACTTATACCCCGGGTGCGTCGGCTCGTACGCCGCATTGCCAACCGCTCCAGTCCCCCACGGTTCCTTTCGGGTGTCACCCGAAAACAGGTAGTTGCGGTTCGGGCTTGTCGACGTAGGCATCGAGGAAAAGTAACCATCGCAGATGGTGAACGTCTCTGCGAGAGCGAATTGGAACGCAATGTCCTGGCGGTCATAGCAGGCCATCGTGCCCTTACCCTTGGCCTCGATCCAGCCGTTACAGCGGCCGCCGTTTAGTGCAACCTGCCCGTCTTCCCAACCGTGCGGCAGACTTGCGATGTACTCCACCGAGAGATCACCGCGGTTAGCGGCGTTGCGGATTAGATATGGACTGACCCCACTCTGGTTGAAGACACCCGGTAAAGCGGAGTTGTCTTTGTACCCTCGCACACCTCGGAGCGTGCCGAAGTAGTGATCAAAAGAGCGGTTTTCCTGCATCAACACGACTACGTGCTCAATTTGATCAAGAGAGCCAGCCGGTCGGGGCTGCGCGAGCGCGTGGCGCAGTGATGGTGGCAGCAGCGTGCTCGCAGCGGTGACGGCACCGACTCCTGCGGCGGTCTGCAGGAAGTGCCGACGGGAAAATTCAGATATTTTTTTAGGTGATGTTGCCATAAGTATCTACGTTAAGAAGCGCAGATTACAGGTTGGAAAATTGCGGTTTAAATTTCCTCAATGAACCGCTCGAAGCGGTCAACCACAGCCTGCGGCTCACGCGCCCATCGGTTATGTCCCAGGCGCTGCTCAATGAACTCGTACTTCGCCGAATTCGGCAACATCCGCGCCAATGCCTGCGCCGACTCCGCCGGGCAGTCACGGTCACCGCCACAGTTCAGCAGCAGCGCCGGGGTGGTCACCTTAGGCATCTCAGCGGCATAGTCGATGTCCGCACCGCGCGGTCGCAGGAGACCCGTGCGCGAGAATCGCGCCCACTCCACCACATGGTTACGGGCCTGTCGGCCGTAGCCGGCCACATCAAACCTGCCCGCTGGCCAATAACCCAGAATCTGGGACACTACCTGCATAAACGGTGCGCCGTAGCGAAGCCGCTTGTACTCGTTGCCAGTAAAACACTTGTAGTGCGGGGTACCGGAGCCAACCATCACAACACCAGCCACGTCCGCTTCCGGTCGGGCCAGATACAGCGAGGCAATCTGACCGCCCATGGAATGACACAGTAAATAAACGGGTAGCTTCTCCCCTGTGGCCTCCCCCACCGCGAGGTGGTCAAACTCTTTACGCGCACGCGCCTCGGCCAACGGGTAATCCACCGAGGCAAGATCCTGGTAGCCCCAGTTGTGGCCACGGGTGGCCACCGCAGTCTGGTTACCCTGGCCGCGCAGCTCCGAGGTCAGGACGCAAAAACCTCGGCGCTGCAACTCTTGGGCAATCGGCCGGTAATAGCGAGCCCCCATGCCAAAGCCCGGCCAAATAACGACGATGCCCCGAGGCGTACCTTCGGGAGTCCGAAGCGCCATCGGGGTCACGGAGCCATCGGGCAATGTCTCCTGCACAATACGTGGCTCGACTGGCGGTTCCCCGTTGACCATGCTTCCTCGAGTATCTTCCATTTCATAAACATTAATGGCTGAACTGAGGTTTTGTCAGGGGAACCGACAAGCCGATAACTAGACTAGGTATCGGCTTAGACGTCGAGGAAGCGAACGTCCTTCGCATTACGGGTAATGAACGAACGTCGTGAAGCGACGTCATCGCCCATCAGAATGGTGAACAGTTCATCGGCCTTCTGTGCATCCTCGAGGGCGACCTTACGCAGCACGCGGTGATCCGGATCCATGGTGGTATCCCACAGCTCGGCGGCGTTCATCTCACCGAGACCCTTGTAGCGCTGGACACCATCGTCCTTGTTGATCTTGCGGTTGGCGGCCAGCCCCTCTTCCAGCAGCTGATCGCGCTCAGCATCTGAGTAGGCGTAGCCCGGCTCGCCCTTGGCCCACTTGAGCTTGTACAGCGGTGGCTGAGCGAGGTAGACGTGCCCTTCATCAATCAGCGGACGCATCAGGCGGAACAGCAGCGTCAGTAGCAGCGTGGCAATGTGCTGACCATCGACGTCGGCATCGGCCATCAGCACAATCTTGTGGTAGCGCAGCTTTTCGATATCGAACTCGTCGTGAATACCGGTGCCCAGCGCCGTAATAATGGCCTGGACCTCGTTATTCTTCAGCGTCTTATCCAGGCGCGCCTTCTCGACGTTCAAAATCTTACCGCGCAGCGGCAAAATGGCCTGGAACAGCGAGTTTCGGCCTGCCTTTGCAGAACCACCTGCGGAGTCACCCTCCACGATGAACAGCTCGGACTGCTTCGGGTCCTTCGAACGGCAGTCCGCCAACTTACCCGGAAGACCGCCAAGATCGGTCGCGGACTTACGACGCACCAGGTCGCGGGCCTTACGAGCCGCCTGACGGGCATGCGCCGAAGCAATGGCCTTGTTAACAATGGCCTTAGCCTCAGCCGGATTGGCCTCCAGCCAGTGACCGATGTGCTCATTGGTCATGCGCTGGACGAAAGAACGCACCTCGGTGTTACCCAGCTTCGTCTTTGTCTGGCCCTCGAACTGTGGATCGGCGACCTTCACCGAAATCACGGCAGCGAGGCCTTCACGACAGTCCTCACCAGAGAGGTTGTTTTCCTTCTCCTTCAACAGTCGGTGCTCACGCGCATAGCGGTTCATCAGCGATGTCAACGCAGAACGGAAGCCCTCTTCGTGCGTGCCACCCTCAATGGTGTTAATGGTGTTGGCGAAGGTGTGCACCGACTCGGAGTAACCCGAGTTCCACTGCATGGCAATCTCGACCTCGTGGCCATCACCTGCAGCATCGAAGGAAATGATGGTCGGGTGGATGATGTTCTTCGACTTGTTCAAAGTCTCGACATAATCCCGCAGACCATTCGGGTAGTGGAAGACCTTGCGGCGCTCCTTCGGCTTGGTGGTCTTCTCTGCCTGCTCCTTCTGCTCTTCAGCCGCATCCTTGGCGATCTCAGCGGATTCGGTCTCCGCCTGCTCCGCCAGAGCCTCAGCCTCGAGCTCCTCCTCGGAGACACGCTTGTCCACCAACGTGATGGTCAGACCCTTGTTCAAAAACGCCATCTCGCGCAGGCGGCGAGAAATGGTGTCGAACTTGAAATCGGTGGTCTCAAAAATCTCCGGGTCCGGCCAGAAACGCTGCGTGGTACCCGAACCACGAGTCTTTTTACCGCGGACAATTTCTTCCGGAACTGCCTGGTCGAAGTTCTGGTACCAGGTGTAGCCATCGCGGATGACCTCGGTTTCCATACGCGTCGACAGCGCGTTAACCACCGAAATACCCACACCGTGCAGACCACCGGAAACAGCGTAGGACTCGGAGTCAAACTTGCCGCCGGCGTGCAACTGAGTCATAACCACCTGCACCGTCGGCATGCCCGACGGGTGCATTTCGACAGGAATACCACGGCCGTTATCGCGGACCTGAACGCCGCCGTCTTCCAGCAGAGTGACCTCAACATCGGTGGCATAACCCGCCATCGCCTCGTCGACGGAGTTGTCTACAACCTCCCACACCAGGTGGTGCAAGCCACGCTCACCAGTCGAGCCAATGTACATACCCGGCCGCTTACGCACGGCCTCGAGGCCCTCGAGGATGGTAATCGATGAGGCGTCATATTGATGTTCGGTAGCAGCCACGATTCGGCGCGTCTCCTATTCTTGGTTCTCTCCCCGCGCAACATTCGTCAGCGCGCGAAAAATAGGCCGGCGGTCAAGCGCTATCGGCGCCAGCCAGAACTACATAGGACTACTAGATAGGTCTGGCTAGTTTGGATGCCGATAACGTCTCAAGAACCGCCTGCCGGTATTCTCCTGCCCATCTTACCCCAACGTAGTCCCCTACTGTGGATATAGCCGATGCGCTCAAAGGACCAAATTTCGCAGTTTTACGCATACCGATGCCTATTCGTAGACCGTTTACCGACCTTTACCCGTAAGTATCACGCGGTCCTCGGCCCTCGATGTGCAATTTGCCCTTGCGCCAATTCGGCGCTTTCGGCCCCAGCACCTTAATTTCTTCAACCACCCCATCCCCGACGCGTTCCGCGATGGACTTCAAAACCTGTCGCTGTGCTAGCCGCAGCTGTGTTGCCCATGCTGTCGATTGGCACTCGACCACCAAAGTGCCGTCCTTGAACTCCTTGACCTCGGAGTGTTCCGCGACAACTTTGCCGACCATCGAATCCCACTCCGTCATGATCACACCGTGGGCAATATGGATCTGCCAACCGCGATCAACTACTGCCTTATTCAGCACCGCACCAATCGGCGCAGGTCGACGGTCATATTTCCGGTACAGCCGAATCCCCGCCTCCTTCAACAGGCTCGGCGAAATTACCGTACCGGCACGATCTCGCACCACTGCTTGCGCTGCCCGCTGCTTATCGACGTCCGCAACAATCCCCTTCGCGGCCTTCACAGGCACACGGCTATCGAGGCCAGACCACGAGCCCTTCTTCTTCGGTGGCCGCTGGAGATTCGGTAACTTGTGACCGCCCTCTTTAGCGGCATCGCGCATGCGGAAGAAAGCGTCGCTGATCAGGTCGTTTTCCTCTTCCGGTGAGTTATCCGACTCCATGTTCTCGACCATACCCGTCACTCTTCCGCGACTGGTTTTTCATCCAGAAGCGAGATTCGCCCCTGCTCAGTCTGTGCCACCGTCACCGTGTGATGAGTCACCGAAGAATCCTCGACCAATGCCTGAGGTAACTCCTCTCCCACCGCCGAGGTGATTAACACCTGCTCAGCCTGCTGCGCGATTTCCATGAGAGCTTCCCGACGATGCCGGTCAAGCTCCGCAAACACGTCGTCAAGCACCAAAACCGGGTCGGGACCATCGGCACGGAGCAAAAAGTACGCGCCGAGACGTAGCGCGAGTGCAAAAGACCAGGTCTCGCCGTGGCTAGCAAAGCCCTTGGCGGGGTCATTGCCGAGAATGAGGTCGAGATCATCGCGATGCGGACCAACGAGACAGGAACCGCGCTCAATCTCCGCGGTGCGGCGCTCCGCCATCTTCGTCAGCAGCAATGCCTCCAGCAGCTCCGGTTCGCTGGGCAATGGCCCGCCATCCAGGCTGTCGACCTTCGGCGCATAGGCAATCGTGGCTGGGCGCGAGTGCGGGGCAAGCGTGGCATAGGCCTCGCTGACATGTTCGGAAAGCTCGGCAATCAAATCCATGCGCGCAGCCATTAACGCCGCTCCCACCTGCGCCAATTGCGCATCCCAGGTATCCAGCGTGCTCAGTGCGGCCTGCCCCTCCGAAGAAGAATAGCCACGGCGCAGCGTCGAGCCCGCCGACTTCAGCAGCGCATTCTTCTGACGCAAAATCTTGTCATATTGAATGCGGATACCGGCGGACAGTGGCCGTCGTAAAGCGAGCAAATCGTCGATGTAGCGGCGGCGGGAAGCGGGCTCGCCCTTAACCAGCGTGAGATCCTCGGGCGAGAAAAAGACCGACTTGACGATCCCCAGCAGCTCCCGCGGGGACTTCAGCCTCGTGCGATTAATCTGCGCCTGATTCGCGCGATGCGGATTAATGAGCAGATGCGCAGTCAGCTCGCGGCCATCATTGACCGCCGTCGCCGAAATGCGTGCCGACGGGGTCCCCGAACGAACCAGCGGAGCATCCATAGAAACTCGATGCGAACCGAGCGTGGAGAGATACCCAACGGCCTCGACGATATTGGTCTTGCCGTAGCCATTTTGACCGGTAAATACGGTAATTCCAGGCGTGAACTCGACTTCCAACCCCGGCCAGGAGCGGAAGTCCCGCAAGGACAAATACCGAATGTGCATAGCCGCAGACTAGCCCGGCAGGCGCACAGGCATCAGCAGGTAAGTGAAGTCGGTCTCCGGCGTTGGGTAGAAGCCGTCCTCACCGAGCTCCGGAATGGCTTCCGGCTCCGGAATGAGAATCGCAGGACGCGACGGCTGCGTAAAGCCCAGCAAAACACGATGGGAGCGAACAGCGCTGAGCCCCTCGAGCAGGTACTGCGGGTTGAAGGCAATCAGAAGTGGTTCACCATAGAAGTTGCAGGCCACAGTCTCTTCTGCGTGACCAACCTCGTCTCCATGAGCGGAAAGGACAACCTGACCGTCGGAGAAGTCCATGCGAATCTGCGCACCGTGATCCGCCATCAGAGACACACGACGGATAGCATCCTGCAGCTGGTCAACACGGGCAACAGCCATGGAGGAATGCTGCTTCGGCAGTAGCGGGCGGAACTTCGGGAACTCGGCGTCCAGCAGTCGCGTGGTAGTGCGACGAGGATCGGCGAGGATAGCCAGCAGGCCTTCGGAGCCGACCTCACGATCATCGGATCCGTCGCCGAATGCCAAGGTCACTGGCTCGCTAGAAGTGGTATCGAGAGTGCGGGCGGTCTCCGCGAAGGTCTTGGCCGGGATGAGCAGCTTGGTCTCACCCTCCGGAACCTGCTCCCACTCGAAACTGCGAACCGCCAGGCGGAAACGGTCGGTGGCAGCGAGAGTGACCTCGTTACCTTCGGTTTCCATCCGGATGCCGGTCAGCATCGGCAGCGACTCATCCTTGCCGGCAGCGACAGCGACCTGACCAATAGCCTCGGCCAGCAGAGCGGCATCGACAGTGCCGGTAGCAGCCGGAGCTTCCGGTAGCTGCGGGTAATCCTCCAAGGTCAGACTTGGCAGCTCGAAGCGGGAAGAACCACAGCGAACGATGACCTTCGTGCCATCAAAGTGCATCTCTACCTGCTTATTCGGCAGCTTAGAAACAATGTCAGAAACCAACTTGCCATTGACGGCGAAGCGACCGGGCTCATCGACCTCTGCGCTAATACGAATCTGAGTGGAGACCTCGTAGTCATAGCCAGCGAGCTGCAGACCATTGTCATCCGCGAGAAAAATCATGCCACGCAGAATCGGCTGAGTCGGGCGTGCAGGCAGGTTACGAGCAACCCAGCTCACCGCACCCGCGAGATCGTCCTTAGCCGCGCGAATACGGACTTCGGTCTGCTCCATCGTTCCTCCACCGGTATTGGATGTCTGTTTTTAGCCGTTTATTAGCCGTCTTTTGTGTTGTCAGCGTGCTATGTCAGCACACATGACTGGAGTTACAAAGATTCCATCGTACAACTCTACTGCAGACTGCCAAAGACCTCACTGGGATTCTTGTAGTCCGTCTAGTGCTTAATCGTAGTTCTTACTCGTTCTTGGCATTTTTAAAGTTGTGCGCCAGAAGTTGCTTGCCCGGGGTTGTGCGCAGGCCCCCTTTTATCTAGAAGTTTCTAGAGATTTTTAAAGTCGGAAGTAGTAATAGGGGGTGTGCACATTGTGAAATTACATGATTCCCGCTGGTCTTCACTGGTTTCGCGCTGTGGATAACCAGTGCGCCTAACTGTGGATAACTTGGGGTGTCTGTGGATAGTGTTCGGGCTTCATCTTTCATCCACAAAATTTACGAGTTGTCCACAGCTCTGTGCACGGAAAAACCGCAGTTAATAACAAGAATTCCGCACGCCGAACCCAAGGTTTTTAAGCCGTTCCACGAGCTCGATCTCGAATGCGTGTGGTCAGGTCGTTGACCTGGTCCTTTGAGGGCTTCTTCTCCTGAATTTCCTTAACAATCTTGCGTTCAGCGTGCAAAACCGTCGAATGGTCACGATTTCCGAACTCCCGGCCAATCGACGGCAACGAAAGCTCGGTGAAGGACCTCGTCAGGTACATCGCAATCTGGCGTGCATGAGCGACCGGGCGAGTCTTACCCGGGCCCACTAAATCTGCAACCGTTAGGTCGAAGTACTCAGCCGTGGTGGAGATGATGATCTCCGGAGTAATCTGCACCTCGATTTCGTCGGCACCGAGGATCTCCTGTGCAAACTTCAAGGTCACAGGCTCATGAATCATGGATGCATGAGCGCTAATCTGCAGTAGACGCCCCTCGAGCTCACGAATAGAAGACGAGGTGTTCTCCGCGATGTACTGGAGTACATCATGCGGAACGACCAGATCAGATAGCTGTGCCTTCTTCGACAGAATTGCGATTCGCGTCTCCAAGTCCGGGTATTGCAGATCCGGATTGAGCCCCCACTGGAAGCGGGTACGAAGGCGATCCTCCAGAGTCTTAAGCTCCCGCGGTGGGCGGTCCGACGACAGCACAATCTGGTGATTGGACTGGTGCAGGGCATTGAACGTATGGAAGAACTCTTCCTGTGTACCTTCCTTGCCCTCCAAGAATTGGATGTCATCGATGATGAGCATGTCCAAATCGCGGTAGCGACGCTTGAAGGATTCTTGGGCGTCGTCACGCACGGAATTAATGAAGTCGTTGGTGAACTCTTCCGAGGAAACGTAACGAACCCGCAGGTTAGGGTACAAATGCTTGGCGTAGTGACCAATGCCGTGGAGCAGGTGCGTCTTGCCAAGACCCGAACCGCCGGAGATAAACAGCGGGTTGTAGGTGCGCCCCGGAGACTCCGCAACAGCGACGGCGGCTGCAGCGGCGAACTTATTCTGCGGACCAATAACGAAGGTCTCGAAGGTGTAGTTCGGGTTGAGGGTTGGCTCCTCGAAAGGCATGCTCATCTCGGTTGGAGTGCCGTGGCTCTCGGAGCGGAAAGGACTTGTGACCTGGCGCTGATCAGCAATAGTCATCGGATTCTCGGCAGATGAGTGCGAAAGCCCCTGCGCCATTGAATCCACGGCGTCCATCGATCGGTGCTGTGACTGGGCACTTTGCTGATTATGGACATTTGGCTGATGCGTCTGCGGCACTTGTGGCATCTGTGTCGATCCCTGGTGCTGCTCGTGGAGATTGAAGTCGTTCGTATCTGCACTGGGGAACGGGTAGTTACGGCCAGACTGCTGCTGGTGTTGCTGGTTTGGCTGTTGACGCTGAGCCTGCTGCGGACGCGAAGCTGCAGATGGGGTCTGTCTCGAGTGCTGTGCAGATGGTTGAGTGGCCTCTGCTGCCTGGCTATCTTCAGCGTCGTCAGCAGGATCAGCAACGGTGATGACCGTTTCCAACTCCTCGCCGGTCAGCGAAGCTAAGACGGCCTCGATAATGCCCTTGAGCTCTTCTTTTACCAGCGCCTGCACCACTGGCGATTGAGTGCTGAGCAGGAAAAAACCTGGAAAGTCACCAGTGTGCGTCACTGACCGCAGCAGTGCCTTGTGTGGCGAGCGTAGTGGTGCAATACCCAACTCCGGCGCACCTTCTGGTGAAGTCAGGATAGAAACGACCTGCTCCCAGAGTCCACCTGGCAATTCTGGTTGTTCGCTCACTGTGTGAATGTCCTTTTACATGTTTACGTTCATCAAATTTATCGAGGCGACCTGTTTTTGTGGAGTGTTTTCGGCATGGCGAGAGTGCCATATCTGCCCATTTGGGGGCTATTTCTTGTAATTCGCCCTGTGGGGTGTTTCTACACAAGGTGCTATACGCCCCGAGCAGGACTTCCACATGTTTGTCCACACCTGTGGATAAACATCGTCGCTAATTGACTAACAGTTTATCCACAGTTTGCCCACAATGAAAAATAGCCCCCTAGTCTGCGTTTACCTAGGTAAACACGTTATTTTCCCTGCTCGCTGTGATTCATGGTGTGGAAGTTATCCACAGCTGATTGGATAAACACCCTGTGGATTGCGGTGCATAGGTCAGTATTTCCACAGGTCAACATCGGTACCGTTGGAAAACTTGGAAAATGATTCTCCAGGTAAATCCGGCGTGTTGATTTGAATTTCTCGCTCGATTCGACGTAACCTATCTGGGTGTTTCATATCCATTGAGATATGAGTCCGAGCTCGTGCTTGGACCCGACAGAACGCTTGTAGCTTTCATTCTGTCGGTAAGTAATTTTTCCGTGCATCACGGGAATGCGTCAGACGCATCGCTGCCTCGCACTCAAAGCGAGAGGTTTACTGCGGTGTGTTCAGCGTGGACTCGTGGTCGTTTGAGTTTCAAGGAGTGTCAACCGTGTCGAAGCGGACGTTCCAGCCGAATAACCGCCGTCGTGCACGCGTGCACGGCTTCCGTACCCGTATGCGTACCCGTTCCGGTCGCGCTGTTGTGGCAGCACGCCGCAGCAAGGGCCGTGCCCGCCTGTCCGCTTAAGTAAGAGGACGCCGATTTCGGTGCTCCCTCAGAGCAATAAGCTGCGTTCTTCGCGTGACTTCACGGTCACCGTACGACGTGGACGCCGAATCGGACGCAAGACGTTGGTCTTGCATATTCGTGACACCGCCGCTTCTGGCGGTGGAGATAAGACCGATACGCAGATTGCCAGGTTTGGTGGTCCACGTGTCGGTCTTGTCGTATCTAAAGCTGTGGGCAACGCCGTGACTCGTCACGCTGTATCCCGCAAGCTCCGCCATGTTATGGCCGCGGCCGCGCAGGATCTCCCGTCCACTATGGACATTGTCGTTCGCGCGCTGCCCGCTTCTGCCACAGCCACCAGCCAGGAGCTGTCCCACGATGTGCAATCGGCACTCGCTACATACGAACGTCGGCGCTAATTCGCTTGACGACGGCCCCCTCGCCCAGGCCCCCGGTGCACGTGTGGCTGAGAGGGCGATTCTCTTCTACCGCCGTCGTATCTCTAATCTGAAGCCAACGAGCACATGTCGTTTTGAACCGACGTGCTCCGCATATGGTCTTGAGGCCGTGCGCCGCTTCGGAGCGATTCGTGGCCTGTGGCTGACTCTCCTGCGTATCTTCCGTTGCGCACCCTGGCATCCGGGCGGCTGGGATCCAGTTCCAGCTACATTCCCCGGCCTGGGTTCGTGGTTAAAGCGAATGCACAGGTAACCTCTAGTAATGCTTAGCCTTTGACCGGGCTTTGTAGACGAAGGCGCGAGTGCGCTGCCCCCTAAAGAACGGAGTGATCTTAGACCGTGCTCAATTTCGTGTATTGGCCGATTTCGGCCATCCTGTGGTTCTGGCATAAGGCCTCAGGTTTCCTATTCGATCCCTCCTCGGGTATCTCGTGGGTGCTGGCCATTATTTTGCTTGTGGTCACCATCCGTATCCTCCTGTTTAAGCCGATGCTGAACCAGCAGCGTTCTGCCATCAAGATGCAGCAGCTCGCTCCTGAGATGCAGGCGATCAAGGAGAAGTACAAGAATGATCAGCAGGCTCAGGCTCTTGCTATGCGCCAGCTACAGAAGGAAATGGGTGTCAACCCGCTCGGCGGCTGTCTGCCGATTCTGGTTCAGATGCCTGTGTTCATCGGTCTTTTCCACGTGCTGCGTTCGTTTAACCGAACGGGTACGTCGGGCAATGCGCTCGGCATGTCGGTGGGGCAGAACTGGAATACGCCTAACTACATCTTCGGTGTAGATGAGGTGCGGTCCTTCCTGCTGGCTCGTGTGCTCAATGCTCCACTGTCCAGTTCGGTTGGAATGGGTGAGGATCAATACGCAGCCTTTACCGTGCCTGGTACGCCTGCAGACTTCACCCGCATGGACATCATGATCGTTGCTATCCCGCTGATTGTTGTCGCGGCACTGGCAACGCACTTCAACGCTCGCATGTCTGTTGAGCGCACCCGTGCCCGCCAGGAAGCCGGCTTGGTGAAGCGCCAGGAAGGCCCTATGGGTCAGCAGATGGACATGATGAACAAGATGATGCTTTGGTTCTTCCCAATCATGATTCTTGTTACCGGTGCTTTCTGGCACATCGGTCTTCTTGTCTACATGGTGACTAACAACGTGTGGACCTACTTCCAGCAGCGCTACATCTTTGGCAAGCTGGATGAGGAAGAGAAGGAAGCTGTCGCAGCCAAGAAGGCTGCTAAGCGCGAGGCACAGGAGAAGCTCGCTCCGAAGGTTGGCCAGAAGCCAATCAACCCCAAGAAGGGTGGCAAGCGCCAGGCAGCGCAGAATGCGCAGCAGTTGCAGTCTGGTGAGGCTTCTACTGCGAACAAGGCTTCTAGCCACCTTCCAGATGGTAATTCGGCGAAGGGACAGCAGGGTCCGGCTTCCAAGCCGGCGCCGGGACAGAAGCCCGCGAATCGGAAGAAACGGAAGCGCAAAAAGAAATAGCTGAAGTAGCACCACGCTTCGTCTACATAAGTTAATTACTCAGAACGCCCCGCATCAAATGCGGGGCGTTTTTGTTTGCCTTAGTCCCCTCCCACGCAAACAACGTCGCTGTTATTACAGATCTGTAATTTTCTCTGGAGCCTCAAGTTTGGCATCCATCCCCAGTCAATGTTTCACGTGAAACATCGCTGTTGCACTGTCGTACACTAGGGGTGTTGAAAAGCTCGACGAGTGACGGCACAGCTGCCCCATTGGAAAGGTTAGAGGAACTGTTGAGTAACTCCGTGAAAGATGTCGATAAGCAAGAAGCCTCCGCAGTTTTGGTCGATGCAGATCTGCGTTCGGTGATAGATACCGTGTTTGGAGAGAATGTCGATCGGGCATACCGCTACCACTCATGGTTGGCCGAGGAGGCGACAGTCCGAGGTTTGATTGGACCACGTGAAGCTCCAAAGCTGTGGGATCGGCACATTATCAATTCTGTGGTAGTTGGAGAAGCGATAGGCAAAGGGCTTGTAGTTGCGGATATTGGTTCGGGGGCGGGCTTGCCCGGCATTCCACTTGCTCTAGCACGACCGGATTTGAAGGTCATGCTTGTGGAACCATTGCTGCGCCGCACAACCTTTTTGAACGAAGTTGTGGAAGATCTTGAGCTGGACAATGTAACGGTAGTTCGCGGGCGTGCTGAGGAGAAAGTGGTTCGCGCTGAGATTGGCCAAGTGGATGTCGTTACCTCCCGCGCTGTTGCCCCTCTGGGGAAGTTGGCGGGATGGTCGCTTCCTTTAGTTAAATCCGGGGGCGCGATGGTTGCACTGAAGGGTGGAACTGCCCAAGAGGAAATCGATCGGGATGCAAAACTTATTGCAAAGGCGAAGGGAATTAATCCTCGCGTCGTAGAGGTCGGCGGATCCGTGTTGGGAACCTCGACGTACGCCGTGATTATTCAGAAGAAGTAGGCTGTAAGCCCCACTTCCCCTACTCCACTGCGGATTCGTTTGTGTTTTGGTTTCGGCATTGAGGCGCGTAGTACCGTCGGGCTAGAGTGGGATAAGTATCGCGGTATGGCAAAGTCCTAGCGACCAAGGTGGATGTTTCACGTGAAACATTTCCACAATCGTCGGCGTCTAACGGTTGTTGGGGCTTGATGATTACGCTTTTGCAGATAGTTACTAAGTTTAAATTCGCACTCCAGTGGCCATGATTGGTGATTGCTGTGCTTGTAAGGGGAATAGTTAATGAGCCGGAAGTCCTGGCAAGACACACCCATCGCTGTGGCAGCTCAACGAGCGGCGCAAGTTAAGGCTCCGAACCGTTTATCGCTTCCACGCCCCGAGCGACCGCGTCGTATCACGATCGCCAACCAGAAGGGTGGCGTGGGCAAGACCACCTCGGCAGTCAACATCGCTTCGGCGCTCGCGCGGCATGGTCTCAAGGTTCTGGTCATCGATAATGACCCGCAGGGAAATGCTTCTACGGCCCTGGGCATTGAGCATGTTTCCGGGACTCCTTCGACGTATGAGCTTCTCATCGGCGAGCTACAGATTGACGATGTCATCCAGCGTTCCCCTGAATCTGAGAACCTCTATTGTGTGCCGGCGACATTGGACTTGGCGGGCTCCGAGATTGAGCTGGTCTCGCTCCTGAACCGTGAGCGCCGACTTCTCGATGCAGTTCCAGATCAGTACTTGATCGACAATGGCTTCGACTTTCTCATTATTGACTGCCCGCCTTCGCTTGGTCTGTTGACGCTGAATTCGATGACCGCCGCCAACGAGGTGTTGATACCGATTCAGTGTGAGTTTTACGCCTTGGAGGGTGTGACACAGCTGATGAATAACGTGCAGATGATTCGTCAGCATCTCAATCCGGAGCTGCATATTTCTGCTGTGCTGCTCACTATGTTCGATGGCCGCACCAAACTGTCAGAAGAAGTTGCCAATGAGGTACGTAACTACTTCGGCGAGGTTGTTCTACGTAATCTCATCCCTCGATCCGTGAAGGTATCGGAGGCGCCGGGATATTCGCAGACCGTAATTTCCTACGATCCAGGGTCTCGGGGCGCAGTTGCTTATCTTGATGCTGCAAAGGAATTGGCAACGCGTGGCGACTATTCAGCAGTTCCGGGGGGAAGTGCGATTGGGCAAAAGCCAGCTTCCTCCCCTACCCCGTCCAATTCCACTGAGCCAAATTAAAGCAACTAGGAGTAGTAACCCATGTCGAATCAAAAGAAGGAGAACCGCAAGGGAGGGCTCGGTCGCGGTATCGCCGCACTGATCCCAACTGCTCCGGCGGCTAACCCGTCGGTAGGTGAAAGTGCCGCGGATATTATTTTCGGTCCCCGCCGTACCCAGGGGGCGAAGCAGTATGGCAGTAGCGGAGTTGCCGACGTATTGGGCGCGGCCGCGACGGAATCCGGCACCTCGTTGCCTGAGAGGAAAAACGCCGGAAAATCCACAAAATCCGGGCAAAGCGAGCCGCATACTAATGAGGCGAATAAACGTCACAGTGACGATAACGCTATTGGTAAGTCTAGCAATGTTTCACGTGAAACAATGCCCTCGACGACGTCGGGAGTAGCGGACTACAGTGGCGCCGAGGCTGCTGATGTTGACACTACGGCCGCAAACGAGTTTGGCGCGACCTATCGCGAGGTCGATTTGAAGCTCATCACGCCGAACCCGAAGCAGCCACGAGAGGTCTTCGATGAAGAGCCCTTGAATGAGCTTGCTCACTCTATTCGTGAGTTCGGTCTATTGCAGCCGATTATCGTACGACCAATCTCAACGGATAATCGTGCGGCAGCGCTCGAGGCAGCGCGCAAGGAAGATCCGAATGCGCTGCAACCCGAGTTTGAAATCATCATGGGTGAACGTCGCTGGCGTGCTTCTCAGCGAGCTGGAATTGACACGATTCCCGCCATCGTTCGCGATACTCCAAACCAGGACATGCTCCGCGATGCCCTACTAGAGAACATCCATCGCGTGCAGCTGAACCCACTCGAAGAGGCCGCTGCGTACCAACAGCTGCTCGATGAGTTTGGTGTTACTCAGGCAGAGCTGGCGGATCGTATCGGTCGCTCGCGGCCCGTTATTACCAACATGATTCGACTCTTGCAGTTGCCGGTGGAGGTACAGCGACGAGTAGCGGTCGGTGTTCTGTCGGCTGGCCACGCACGTGCCTTGCTTGGGGTCAAGGCAGGTAAGGAGGAACAGCATCGCCTCGCCGAGCGAATTGTTGCTGAAGGACTATCTGTCCGTGCGACCGAAGAAGCAGTGACATTACTCAATGCAGGCGAGCGACCAAAGAAGCAGCACCGCGAGCCCACTCCGCAGCCGGAGGTACTCCACAATTGGGCTGATCGCCTGTCCAATTCTTTTGATACGAAGGTGACCGCCCAGATGGGCAAGCGTAAGGGCAAAATTGTCATCGAATTCGGCAACCTCGAGGACTTTGATCGCATCATGTCACTGATGCATCTCGACGAAGAGTAAACCCGGTTACTGTGACTGAAGTATTCATCGAGAAAATCTCGCTGGCCGACATCGATGGAATCTATCCGGAGACGATGTTAAGCCTGTTTTGGGAACAGGGCATGGAGCATATCCGTACTGCAACTGCCCTAGCCCACTTCTCGTCTGAGCCGCGCGAACCTAATTTGGACCCTCGCAAGCCAGAAGAGGATGAAGCCCTCAACGGCGATTTAAAGCATTCGGACAGCCAACCCTCTATTCGGCCAACCGGAGCTAGTGAGAGCCCCTTAAATAGCGTCCTAAGCTCTGATTTAGCCGCCCAGGTGCGCTTGGAGAAGGAAGCATGGCTCAATACCGTCTACCTTTCCTGGGGGCCGTGCGGATATTCGCTACGGCGAAAGCCACCGGCATCACGTATCGATGGGAAGCCTGAGACCGTCGGCACGCTCCTCTTTGCGCCCCCGCGCTTCTGCCCGACGACATTTTCCATGCCTTCCGGGCCAATATCGCCGGATGCGATAGCGCTGACGAGTCTGCATTACAACGCTTTAGAGGTCGATGATGACATGCTCCGCGTTCTCATTGTGACCGCTCTGCACAAGCTCGCGCTGCGCGGGATCTCAGCGGTAGAGGCGTTTGGTTGCAGTGGCACAGCGGATTCTATGTCGGGACCCACGCCGTCATCGCCAACGCCTGACGACGGCACGGAGAATCTAATCGCTGATTTCGAGGCGCAACTCGAAGAAAAGCTAAATCCAAAGCCGTGTATCTCAGATTCGTTGGCGGCGATTAACCATAACGCCGGTGATTTAATTCGTACGCGAACCCTTCTTGACTCCGGGTTTCGGGTGGTGACTCCACATCCGATTCATCCGAAACTCCGTATCGAGTTGGATGCGGAATTGGACTGGGATGAAGAAATCGGTCATGCGTTGGATCTAAGTGCGAAAGAACCCTTTATGCGCTCAAAGCTGTTCAGTCTCTAGCACCGGGTTACATAGGCCGGCCGTGTTTAGGCTTTTTCCTCTTCAATCAGCTGAGCAAAGCTGTAAGCGCCGGTCATTGGTTGCTCCTCTTCATCGCCCAGGTACAGACGCTTTACAGCGACAACGATAGATTCGGCAATTACGTCCCGCTGATCTGGGGAAGAAAGAATTGCCACGTCATCCTCATTGGTCAGGTAACCAACGGCGACTTCCACCGTGGGCATCCTGGTCAGACGGAGGAGATCCCAAGTACGGGCGTGCGAGCGGCAGTCCACCAGGCTCGTACGGGCAACAATTTCCCGCTGAATAAGGCCAGAGAGCTGTTCGCCCAGAATGGAGTTGGAGCCCTTCATCGAGCCGAAGTAAAAGGTCGCAATACCGCTGGCGCGGTTGTTGTGATAGTGATCAGCCTGCAGGGAGATGAAGATGTCAGCGCCAAATGCGTTGGCCATCTCAGCTCGATCTTCGATAGATGGGTTGTCGGTACGAGGACGAGACAGAATAGTCTCTGCACCCGCCGCGACAAGACGACCTTCGATGCGAGAGGCCAAATCCCAAAGAATTTCCTCTTCAGAAATCTGACCGTAGGGGCCGTCGACCACGACGCCGGGCTCCCCTGCCCCAAGGCCTGGATCAATGACAATGCGCTTGCCTGAGAGCTTAGGCCCCATCGTGCGCAGGATTTCCTTCTCGTGGAAAGCGTTTACCGAGCCACCAGTAACCCTTCTACCCAAGTAGCTGAGCGCTCGGAGAGTAACGGGGCCACAGATACCGTCGGGCTCCAACCCGTAATTGAGCTGGTATTCACGCACAGATGCATCGGTCTTCGGGCCGAAGTGGCCGTCTACTCGGGCATCGTGGAAACCGAGCTCCTGCAAGGTAGCTTGGAGGACGCCCACGTCCTCACCGGTCATTTGTGACAGTGGATCGTAGGACAGTACGCGGGTGCCCAGAGTGTACGAAGCTTCTCGCAGTAGGCGCAGGGTGCTGTCGCGGATGATGCCGTCGGCATAGACACCGCGGGACTGTTGGAACGCCAGGAGAGCGTTGCGCATATCCTCATCAAACAGGTCGTCGTCACCAGACCACTGAGGCGAGTTCTCCTCTGCAGCTGAGCCCTCCCAGTTGGGCAGAAGCCCAAGACGAGCCAGGGTAGAACGTACCTCGGCAACACGAGGTGACCTATCGCCCACCTTCAGAAACTCTGGCACGAAAACTCCCTTCCGAACTCCACAATTATGTTCAGGCCGTTGTGGGGTCCTCACAACACTTAATCAGTATTACTGGCCAGTGAGCTAAACGAAACTTCAGTTAGGAAACTCCGCGCACTCTCAGAGGATATGGTCAGCAATACCTCTTAAGTTGGCGGCAACCTGGTTCCTTCACGGTATTAAGGAAGACGTAAACCGCCATTTCCAGCAAGATTACCAGGTCGCAGGCGCGAATTGATTGTTACGAGGGCGCGTCGGCAAGCCCGACGACAAAACCCCAGAACTAACTCTAAATCACAACCATAACTTCAGTCACATCTTAATGGGGCGTGTCCAAGGAAGGTGGGAGAAGTGAAGTGACGGGTGAGCAGTTGCGACCTCGTATCGGATAAGGAGCAACCCCTGGTTTTTTTAAAGGTGCTTCTCGATGAGCACCGTGATTTCGCCCTTCGGGCGGACTCCGCGAATCTCTTCGACCTTCTTGCCGTCCTTGAATAGGAGCAGGCTTGGGATGGACATAATCTGGAACATGCCAGCCAGTGCACGCTCCTCATCGACGTTGACCTTGGCGATGACGGCCTTGCCATCGAGCTCGGTCGCAACCTCGTCGAGAACGGGAGCAATCTTCTTACACGGGCCACACCACTCTGCCCAGAAATCTACAAGTACCGGCTTATCGGATTCGAGGACATCGGACTTAAAGGTATTGGCGGTGACAGTTACCGGAGCCATGAAATTCTTCTCCTTAGAATGAGCTCGTTTGAGTTCTTAGTGGTTTTGATTCGTGCTCTTGATTCTAATTTTTCAACCTAGTTTCTTCAGTCTCGCGTACGGATTTGGCGCTAAAGGCGTCAAAAATTAGGGCTTCCGGTGGCGCGAGTGAAGTACTAAATTGTTAATTAATGGTGTTCTTGGGAACGCTGCGAGCGCTCGAGGGGTGCGGGGCGGATCGGGCTATAACACGTCCCGCTGCGCCCTCATTGAGCGACAGCTAACAACAATTGGGCTGACTGACTATCGGGTACTCCCAATAGTTGGATGTCTGCAATCGTTGGCGTTATCCAACAATTGCACCGCCCCAACTAATAGCTGTTTATCCAGCTAGCGAGGCTACCCTGCTTTCAGCTACCGAGCAACAGTTTCCAAGTAGTGCTCAGCATCCAGCGCGGCCTTGCAGCCAGAGCCGGCGGCGGTAATTGCCTGCTGGTAATGCGAGTCAACAACGTCGCCCGCTGCAAAGACACCCTTGAGGGAGGTCTGGGTGCTCGGAGCGGCTACCTGAATGTAGCCATTCTCGTCGCAGTCCAGCTGATTGCGAACCATCTGCGAACGTGGCTCGTGGCCAATTGCTACGAACATGGCAGTCACATCGAGGACGGATTTCTCGCCAGTGACGGTGTCTTCCAGCTCGAGACCGGTAACTGAACCCTTGTCCTCACCAAGAACCTGGGACACAACCTTGTTCGTCGCAAAGCGAATCTTGTCATTGTTCTGGGCGCGCTCAACCATAATCTTTGACGCGCGGAACTCGTCGCGGCGATGGACAATCGTCACCGAGCGGGCGAACTTGGTAAGGAAGGTTGCCTCTTCCATCGCGGAGTCACCGCCACCGATGACGGCGATATCGTGGTCGCGGAAGAAGAAACCATCACAGGTGGCACAGGCGCTGACACCGTGGCCCAGCAGTGCCTGCTCGCCCGGAGCGCCGACATAACGCGGAGCGGCACCGGTTGCCAAGATGACAGCGTGAGCCTTGTGCTCTTCTTCGCCAACCCAAACAGACTTGATGTCGCCGGTGAGATCCATGCGATCAACAATCTCCATGCGCAGGTCAGCGCCGAAGCGTTCAGCCTGTGCGCGCATCTGATCCATTAGCTCTGGCCCCATGATGCCCTCGGAGAAACCTGGGTAGTTCTCCACGTCGGTAGTCGTCATAAGCAGACCGCCAAACTCGATGCCCTCGAACACCACAGGCTTCAGGTCGGCGCGGGCTGCGTAGGTGGCAGCCGTGTAGCCGGCGGGACCGGAACCGACAATGATCAGGTCGTGAACGATATCGCTCATGAAGACTCCTATAATTTTTATCTCTCACATCACATGGCGCACAGTGATGCTCAGTAGTAAGCAAATTTTTCAGCTCCGGGAAAGAAATTACCGGAAACAGCTACCTCAACCAACGTGAGGTTAGCCATCTCTATTCCCCTCCCCTGCTTCTCCCCTGCTTCGCAGTTGTTAGGCCACCTGCACTTCTTCCAACTGTCGCCGAAGCGCACGACGCGCCCGCGCTCGTCGAGACTTCAACGTTCCGCTCGGTTGCCCAATACTGCGAGAGGTCTCTTGCAGCGAATACCCAAAGATGTCCAAGTACAACAGGGCATCCCGCTGATCCGTTGGTAACTGCTCCAATGCGGCGACCATAGTCACTCGTAGCGGAACATCCGGGCAGGGAATCGGCTGTGAACTCAGAAGCGTCTCAAAATCTTCGTCCTTATCGCACAGAGAGATCTCCCCGAAACGACCGCGGATGTGGTCAATACACGCATTCTTCACGATGCACGTCAGCCACGTCGCCACCGTAGAACGCCCGCGAAAACTCGCCGCCCCCGCAATTGCCCGCGCCAACCCCTCCTGTACCCCATCCAAGGGATCGAAATCATCCCGACGATATCGCCGCGCCATAGCTACCAACTGTGGGTAATAACGCTGTGCCAACACCGCGAACGCGCGACGATCCCCCGCCAGGTGCGCCTTTAATAACTCACGATCAACCTCGTCCGCAGATGCATGCTTTCGCATACCGACGACGCCATAGTCCCCCAGTCGCCGACCCGCATGGGCCTTACGGTGACTGTCCCCAATTCGATTTCTTCCCCCAAAGTTCATGGCTCCTATGCAAACACGAAACCCGCGCTCTCCGCTTGGCAAAACTGCCGTGGAGACCGCGGGCTGTGGATGAATTTCAAAATGTCCCAGTAGCTGTGGATAACTTGGGACAACTTAAACTGTTGCCGCCTAAGGCAAGCTCAGAGCGTTATTCCGTACCACGCACCTGGATATCGCCAATTGCAACTGGCAGCAACGAATCCGGGGATTGCTCAGCCAGATTGCGGTCGCCGACAAGTGGGTTGTCCGAATCGGAATTCTGCGACTCAGCATCAGCATTCGTATCAGCATCGGTGTCTGAGTTGCTGTCGGCTACCGCTTCCGCAGCCGTCGGCAAGCCGGAGATCCAGACAACAAGGTTCTTCCACTCGGTGTCGCGGCTATCAATTTCGATAGTTGTCGTACCTGAGGTGGCGGTTGCGCTACCGAGAACCGTTGTGTCATCCAAGTTCGTCGAGTCAGCATCGCGTAGGCCGCGAACTTCAATGTGTGCGCCCGGGGTCGCAGAGACCTTAAGCTCTCGAATGGTTGCCGGTTCATCCAGAGTGACCCGAATACCAACACCAGGTTTAAAGTTCTCTGGACGATTGCCGAACTGGCTGAGGTAAGTAGACGTTACCCAGAAGCTTTCCTCGTCATTATCGATGGTCAGCTCAGCCATGTCCGGATTGTCTGGACCTGCTGCCGGGTTGTCGGTGTCGGCTTGCCACTCGCTAGCGTCGGCAAGCGAGAGCGTCGTGACCGGAGCCGGGCCGCGTCGTACGGACTCGGAGTTAATCGGTGCGTCCGAGGAACGGTTAACCAGACCAAAGATGCCCGCGGCGACAAGTGCACCGACAATGACTACGCCGACAACGACTGCGCCGGTGCTGAATGCGCGGGTGCGATTCTTAGTGTGATGAGCGTTCGATTGGGCTGCACCGCCGGCATCGACGGATTCGCGCGCACCGGTGTCGGGGTCGATTGCGAGAAACTCCGAAGAATCGGGGCCCAGCGCTGCGGCGCGCAAGTCCTCGGCGAGCGTGCGAGCTGGCGACTCCTGCCCATTGAAGTTCTCCGGGCGTGTTTGCTTCGCGCGGTTGATGGCAGCAGAAATATCGGAGGGGATGTTCGTCACGCTGTAGAACAGCTCGTCGATGACTGAAAGCAACGCGCTGTAGTCCGAACGTTGCGAGCTATTGGGCAAAACGACGGGGAAAGCGTCGTAGATGTGGCCGTCGCTGCTGATGCGCAATTGTCCAGGCTTGTTTGTCAGGCCAAGGCAGCGCCCAGATTCGTGGGCATCGGCAATGGTCTCGGCAAGTGATGCAACTGCGAGTGCCAGGGCATCCGGATGGGCGGCCTGATCGAACCGCTCAATACCGATACTGCTGGTCCAGTCGGCGACGATGAGCACCTCGGTGCGTGTCTTCGCCACGCTATGAATCCGCGACATTCCGGCGCCAGCCAAGTCACGCAGCTCATTGGTCGTCGTGGCAATCTTCTGGGCGGCAGCCGATGGCGAAGTGTCGTAGTACGGCAGTGCAATCGTGTCGACGAAGACAAGTGCGACATCTGCGTTATCGGGATCTCCCATATCCATGGCGCGCCACAGGCGCAGACCTGGGTAGGTCGCGACTTCAGAACGCAGACGGAAACGACCACCTGAGACCATCTCGCCGGGTACATAGCGGGTTGGGCGAGAACCCTGCGTCGGCATCGGCGGCAGCAGCGGCGAAGCGGTGAAGCCCTCGTTTGCCAGACCCGTGGCCTCGCCGATCAGGTTCGACGGGGCAATCGAGAAAGCATCAGCGGCGAAGCCACGTTCGCGCTCCATATCCTCACGGTCGGCGACGGCATTGTCGGCTGCATGAGGCTGCGGAGCAAAGCGGCGTAGACCCGGGATGCGGCCGAGGAAGCCGCCCAGAACGCGGACCTCTTCCAATGGAGCCTGAGCGAGCACCAGGCCGGTACCGATGAGGAAGACCACGCCGGTGACGATGGTCTGCAGCAGCACGCCGAAGGAACCGAAGAAATCGAACAGCACAAGGTCGGTCAATGCGAATGCGCCCCAAGCAACGGCGACACCGACAAGCGACGCCCCCAGTGCCCACAGCACGGTGTGGACGGTCGCCTTACTGTCCAAGTGTCCGAGAGTGCGGCGCAAGAGCAAGAAGCCAATTACTGCGCCGGCGACGAAACCGAAACCGTTGGCAGCACCGAGCAACACGACGACGGTCTCATCGTCAGAAGCCAGACGAGGAGCGAAGAACGACAGAATCACCTTGACGGTGGTAATGCCGAGGATGATGAAAGTCGGGGTCCAGGCCTCTTCACGGGCGTAGAAAACACGCAAGTGCAAAAGCACGATGGCATATGGAATAAGCGAGAACGCCGAGAAGGACAGCGTCCAGCCAAGAATCTCCGCGGTTTCGCGGGGGAACTCCAGATACGCGAAAAGACCGACGGCGATGGGGCGGCCGAATGCGGTGAAGAAGGCGACGATCGGCACCAGCGCAATCATGGTCAGACGCGTACCGATGGATAGATCGCGGACCACTGCCCCATCATTACCGTCGGCTGCATTGCGGGACAGTCGCGGCATGATGGCGGTCAGCAAGGTAACGCCGATGATGCCGTAGGGCACCTGCAACAGCAGCCAAGCCTGCTGGTAAATCGTCGGCGCTGCCTTGGAGGCAGTCGAGGCAATATTGGTGGTGATGAAGTAACCAGCCTGGGAAATTGCCACGTAGGTGATAATCGCAACACCCATGCCGGTGAACTGTTTGATGCGGTCGTCGATACCCCACAGCGGACGCAAGTCAATGCCCGCGCGCTTGAGGTAGGGAATCATGATGGCTGCCTGAATGACGACACCCAGAGTGGTACCAAGACCCAAAAGCAGGATGTGCGGATCGGAGAGTGAACCGTCCGAATCCGGACTCAATTGGCCGGGCAGGAACAGATATAGCAAGAGCGTGGCAATGGCCACGACGTTGTTGGCGACAGGTGCCCACGCACCGGGTTTAAAGATTCCCTTGGTGTTTAGCACCGCCATGAGCAGCGCAAATATGCCGTAGAAGATGATTTGCGGCAATAATAAGAACGCAAATGACGTCGCCAGCGGAACGTTGACCTTACCGGCCTCGTTAAGGCTCAATCTGGTCAATAGTGGCGCACCTATCACTGCTAGCACCGTCACCACTGCCAACAGCGTCATAGAGACAGTCAAGAGACGTCTAATGAAGGCGGCACCGTGATCTGGATCCTCCTTCTCCGCGCGCACCAACACCGGCACCACCAGAGAAGTCAGCACCGCGCCGAGGACGATTTCCGTAATCAGGTTCGGCAGTGTGTTGGCGACGTTGAAGGCTGAAGCCACAGCCGGACCCAGCGTCGCGCCGATAAGCAGGTTTCGCAAAAAACCCGTAATGCGTGAAATCAGGGTAGCGATTGCCATCGAGCCCGTGGAGGCGACGATGTCCGAGTTCGACTGTTCCTGATTTGCGTCCGTCGTCGAGTCCGCGGAGGAATCGCCGGAAGCGGTTGCTGTCGCAGTTGCCGCCTTTGCCGGCGATGGTGATGCCGATTCCGTCATCGCGTCAGCGGCGGTATCGGCATTTGCCTTATGGCCGGATACGCGAGTTAGGTCCGGGGCCGCTTCGGCCGGCTGAGATTCAGCCGTTGGCCGCGCCGCCGGAACCGGAGCCGGTGGCGCGGGGCGACGAATGCGGCCTCGAAGTCCAGATTTATGCGCGTCTGAGTCAGTCACATGTCCTATTGTTGCTTAAAAGGGGGTCTATTTCCGAAAGTACTGTGACCGTTTTGCGGCAAAAAACCCACCAACAGTGACGATGACGAGGGTCACGATAGCCAAAACCCCGACGGAAGCGCCGGATTGCACGGAAATACTCACTGATTGAGAAATAGGCGTGCCGCCAGGTGATTCGAGCCACAACAACAGGTTGTGGGAATTGTCTCCACTATCCCGTGGCCGGTCTCCCTCTGGAGCATTGGTTGCCGGAGTGGATTCTGCATCATCACCCGACTTCGGAGTGAACTGAACAGTCACCGACCCCTTGGCAGGGATGGCGGCCTCATACTTCTCCTCCATCACCGAATCTCCAGCGCCGACGCGCACGAACGCGGGAACCGGCAGCGGCAGACCATTGCGAGCCAGCACCGCAATCGGCGACAGCTGCGTTGCGCGGGTGTAGACACCGCCAGGAGCTACCAATGTCACTGAATTGCGCAGACGTCGAGTCATAACCAGTGCCTGGTCGCTGAGTTCTTCGCTCCGCCGCTGCACGTCAGTTGACTGCAGCTGATTTCGCCGGCCGAGAGTGGTAAACGAGCGCAGTAAGTCGTGCCGCAGGGGGCGGGTGAATTCATACCGCGTCAGCGCGACGTTGGGGTCGTTGGACATGATTGTGGTCAGGTCCGTGATTTCGCGGGAGGCTATCCGAGCCTTCTCCACGAGCGCTTCACTCACCGGCGCGGGATCGGCGAACTCGTCAACTGGGGTAACCGAGCCCGCATCCAGGTCGCGAGCTGCGGCGGTGATGGAATCCATCAGCGGAGTCAGCTCAGCCAGGTTAGCGTCCACGGCTTTCCGAACCGCGGCCATGAAATCTTCAGCATCGCTAGCGCGTGGATCCCAACCGGACGGTGGTGCTGCCACCACAGCCGCGCGAGGGGCATCCGAATCAGTCAGTGATTGGAACAGAGTGCCAATCGCTGTCTGCATCCGTGCAGCCTCGGAGTCGATTCGGAAATCGAAGCGTCCGAGCAGATTCGAATACGCCACAGTCTGGGGCGACCGTCCTGTTACAGCCAGAGAGGCTGTCAGTGCCCCAGAGAGGGCGAAGGCGCGGCTACCGTCGGCAAGCACACCACTGTGGCCAGGCCGTAGTGTCTGACCATCGGCGGTGATAGCGGTGTTGTCCGCGACCAATACGGTGGTGTCGTGCGCGGCTTCGGGCGGAGTGGGCGAGGGAGGCATCGTCTCGCCGGTATCTACGCGGTCTTCGAATGCGTGCTCCGGGGTGGTTCCGCTCAGAGCTGTCGCCGCCGAGTACAGCGGGGCGCTTTCCGACGTTACGTATCCCTCGGCCGGCAAATAGATACCCGGCAGTGTCTGAACGTCCAAATGCTTGGCGATGGTCTGCCGACCAGCGGCGAGTGCCTCCATGGAAAGCTCTTGATCCGCCACGCGAGCTACGGCGCTGGCATCGGTGCCGCCCCACGGCAGTGACAGTGTGCATGTGTCCTGTGTGAGATCGTGCAGCCGGTTAAGCCAGTCGGCGGCATTGTCGCTGGCGGGCATATGCGTGAGATTGGTGTCATCCGCGTTTCCCCAGGAATCCCGCAGTCGTGGCGAGGACTCCACAGGACTTGGGCGGCTGGTGCCAATCCAGTAGTCACGGGTCATCCGGGAGATTGCATCGAGGGTCTCCGGGTCGATGGCGATGCATGTCGATTCCCGCAACCTCTCCCCATCGGGGCCGGCAAAGCCTTTTTCCAACGAGGTGAGCAAACCGTCGAGGCGGCCACCGCGTTCAAGAGATTCGGCCAAAGAATTGTCGGTGAGGATGAGATTCGGCGACGAGGGTGCGTCACCGGTCTCACCGCCGACCACTGGCACTGGCTGGCTGATGGGCCAAATCAGCGAAAACGGCACTGGGTCACGGCGGGTGGGCGCATCGGAATTGTCGGTCTCATCGTTGTCGTTCTCATCGCCGGCAGGCGGTTCCGGCTCATCACCCGCGGCTTGCGAATCCGTCACCGGTAGCAGTGCGCGTGTTTCCGCCAGCAGGCGGTCGATGTCATCTGCCGGTTGCCCGTTAGCGTTGATGAGCAGCGGAAACGTGCCGGCTTCCGTGATGTCGAGTCCTTCTGGGGCCGGTGCGGAGATAGGAACACTTAGTGTAACCTCACGCGTCTCGCCCGCTTTCAGCTCGATGGGGGCACTGAAGGTCCCAGCCACATCAAACACCGATTCAGGCTCAGCGAGAATCGTCCGCGCATCTGCAGAGGAAGCTAGTGCGCCGGCCCGCTGTGGGCGCAGCGCAACATTGCTGATATCCGCGTCGGAGGTGTTGTGCACCTGCACCTTGATGGTCAGTGTCGAATGTAGAGCCGCGACATGCGGAGTGAAGCTGGTTATCGAAAGCCGAAGGGGTCCCTGTTCACCGACTCGATTGGCACCACTGCCCCACAACTGCTCATCTTGCGCAAAAGCTGGGGGCGCAACGGTCGTCGGCAAGCACAGTATGAGCGCTGCGGTGGCGGCCGTGACTTTACGAACAACATTCCTTGGCAACTGCAACCTGAACATGCGCAATCACCTCGGCGTCTGCCGGCCTGCTCGCTTTTCCGCGCGGGCGAGATCGGGCAGCAGATTGTGCGCGCGCCGGGCCAGTTTGCGTTCGTCAGCGTAGGCCAACCGCTCCACCAGGGTGTCTACCGGGACCCACATGACCTGAGTGACCTCGGGGTCTTCGTCGTTCAAATCGCCATCGACATAGCGCAGAAGGTGATGGTGCACGGTCTTGTGAATCCGCGTGCCATCGGAGACAAACCAGTAGTCAATCACACCGAGCTCCTCGATGACCTCGCCGCGAATGCCCGTTTCTTCCCACACCTCACGTTCGGCGGTGGAATCGAAAGCTTCGCCGGGCTCGACATGGCCCTTGGGCATCGACCACAGCAGGCGCCCGCGACGATCGTGCCGACCAATCAGCGCGACATAAATCCGTGACAGGTTGACTTTGCCGCCATCGCCGACCGCCTCAGCAAGCCCCGAGACGACCAGTCCGCCCGCCGAAGTCTCAATCGAGGTCTGCATCGGCGCTGCATTTTGCGCGCGTGACGAGTGCGCACGGCGATTGTTCGTGCGCTTCGTCTGTGCGTGACGACGGCGATTGTTCCTATCCTGACCGCTCTTACGGCCACCGCGGTTGTTCGACTGCTTCGAGGGTCGTGCCGACTTCGGTGATTTGGAAGATTTCTTGGCGCCACCGGAGTTTGGCTTGGCCGATTTGGGGCCATTGGCACTGGAGCCACTACGTTTTGCGGAATTTCCGCTGGTAGTAGCGCTATTGGTGTTGGTGGACGCGGAAGCGCCACCCCTTCTGCGCGGTCGCCGACGACGTCGACGGCTCTTCGCCGCCGAGTTGTCATTGCGTACCACGTTGTTCATTCCACTTAGACTACCGGGTTTATAGGTATAAGCGGGTATTGTGTCGGTCGTGACACAATCGACTCCTTCAACGACAAATGGTGACCAGCCCGGGGCGACTACACCTCACGGCGCTACTCCGGCGGCTGCTGATGCGGACCCACAGGTGCGCAGGACGGCAATGCTGGCAGTGGCGGATCAGGCGATTGCCAAGGAGTCGGAGATTCTCGATTCGCTGGCAGCTGCGTTTAGTGCAGCTGGCCATCGTCTGTACCTTGTGGGCGGTTCTGTGCGCGATGCTCTCTTAGGGCGACTGGGCGTGGATCTCGATTTCACCACCGACGCACGCCCGGAGGTGACGCGCGCGATTCTTGATGACTGGGCGGACATTGTCTGGGATACCGGCATTGAATTTGGCACGCTGTCCGCAGAGCGGCATGGCCGTCAGGTGGAGATCACCACGTTCCGTGCGGATACGTACGACCAGGTCAGTCGCAATCCGGAGGTCACTTTCGGCGACACGCTGGAAGGCGATCTAATCCGCCGTGACTTCCGCTGTAACGCCATCGCCGTTGAACTGCATGGCGACGGCACTCGCACCTTCCTCGACCCGCTCGGAGGTTTCGAGGATCTTGTCGCGGGTGTCTTGGACACCCCGGGGGCGCCGGAGGTCAGCTTTGGCGATGATCCCCTGCGCATGCTGCGTGCCTGCCGCTTCGCATCCCAGCTCGGGTTCGACGTGGCACCGCGCGTACTCAAGGCGTTGAAGGAAATGTCCAGCGAAATTGACCGCATCACGGTTGAGCGCATCTCCACTGAGCTGAACAAGCTCATCCTGGGGGCAGATCCCAGCCGTGGTATCGACCTGATGGTGGAATCGGGGTTGGCCGACCGCGTGCTGCCGGAGATTTCCGATATGCGCATGACGCAGGATGAACACCGCCAGCACAAGGATGTCTATCAACACTCCCTGCAGGTCATGCGGCAGGCCATTGACCAGGAAGAACCCGGTGAACCGGACCTCGTGCTGCGCTGGGCGGCACTGCTGCACGACTGTGGTAAGCCCGCTACCCGCGCCTACAACGAGCAGGGCAATGTCACCTTCTACCAGCACGAGGTCGTCGGTGCGAAGCTGGTGCGACGCCGCCTGCGCAAGTTGAAGTTTCCGAAGAAGATCAGCCATGAAATCTCCCAGCTGGTCTACTTGCACATGCGCTTTCACGGCTATGGCGAAGGCAAGTGGACGGACTCAGCGGTGCGACGTTATGTCAACGACGCCGGAGATTTGTTGGAACGACTCAACAAAATCGTGCGGGCCGACTGCACGACGAGAAACCGTCGTAAAGCAGCACGCCTCGCACGAGCCTGCGACAACCTGGAAGCGCGAATCAAGGAGCTCGCTGAGCAGGAGGACCTCGCACGCGTCCGCCCCGATCTGGACGGCAACGAAATCATGGAAATTCTGGACCTGAAGCCTGGCAAGGAAGTCGGACAGGCCTGGAATTACCTGAAAGAGCTGCGATTGGAGTCCGGTCCGCTGGAGCGTGAGGATGCTATCTTGGCGCTGAAGAAATGGTGGTACGAGCAGTCCGGTGAGCAGGCTGAAAGCGAAAGTGAGAGCTAATGGCATCGATTAATCCGGAAAATCTCTATGGCGACCGGCTTTTTACCAGCCTCGAGCGCAACGACCCGGCCGCCGGTATGCTGCTGCTCGCAGCACCCGGCATGCTCTCGCCGGAATTCGCTCGTTCGGTGATTTTCCTCATTGAACACGATGAGCACGGCACCCTTGGTGTCGATCTCACGCAGCGTTCGCAGACGCCTGTGCACAATGTGCTCGAGCCCTGGGCGTCACTGATGACTAAGCCGCCGGTGCTCTACGTCGGGGGTCCGGTCAACCAGACGCAGCCAATCTGCATTGGTGTGGTGCGAAATGGCGCTACCCTCCCAGAGGAGACCGACAGTATTACCGGTGCACCGCTGATGGAACGCATCGCCCATAGGTTTGCGCTGGTCAACCTCGGCGCGGAGCCGGAGGATGTACGCGACCGCATCGATGGCGCGCGTATCTTCGCCGGTTACGCGGGCTGGGATCCAGGGCAGCTGGAAGAAGAGCTCGATCGCGGTGATTGGTACGTCGCCCCTGCCCTGCCCTCTGATGTACTCGCGCCTGCTGCCGCTGACATCTGGGGTGATTGCATGCGCCGTCAGCCCTGGCCGCTGCCGCTGTATGGCACCTACCCCGTAGATGTACGTGACAACTAGATGAGTGAGCACATCAATGCCGAAGGAAACAGTGCCGCAACTAGTGACCGCAGCGACATAGCTGCCGGCATTCGGCAGACACTGCCCGTCGGCATGGGTCTCATTCCGCTGGGGCTCGCATTCGGCCTACTCATCGCACAGACTGGCTTAAGTTGGTGGTGGGCACCCATCTTCTCCTTCGTGGTCTACGCGGGGTCGATGGAATTCCTCGCTGTCGGCCTGGTTATGGCCCATACGGGTCTGCTCGGCTGTGCCGTGACCTCGTTTATGGTCAACTTCCGCCACGTCTTCTACGGGCTGACGTTCCCCCGCGACCGGATACAGTCTCGTCTCGGCCGCGCATACTCCACATACGCGCTTACCGACGAGTCGTATGCCATCGTCTCTGCGGCAAATCCGGCTGAAAAGATGTCGGGCCGCCGCCTGCTGACGATTCAGATTCTCTGCCAGTTGCTGTGGGTGGGCTCCGGTATTGTCGGGGCGCTAACCGGTGCAGCATTGCCAGAAGGGATCCGCGGTGCCGAGTTCGCACTGGTGGCGCTCTTTACGGTGCTGGCCATGGACGCGTTTGAGACCTCCAAGGATTGGTCACTGCCCCTGGCCGCTATCGTCTGCACGTTGGTCGGGTGGCTGATTAACCCGAACCAGATGCTGGTCATCGGGTTGTTGATGTACTTCGGCATGCTGCTGTTGCGCGTGTGGTCACCACGAGTAGATCGGGTGATGCGCATGACGTCGTCAAGCAATCAGCGTGTAACGGAGGGAGAGCGAGCATGACCGCGATGCCCGATTCTGGCTATGTGCTAGCCGCGCTCTTTGCGATGGGCGCAGTGACAGTTGCGTTGCGCGCACTGCCGTTTGCGTTCGTGCGGACCCTGAAGGGCTCTCCCCTGTTCGAATTCCTCGGCACGACCATGCCTGTTGGAGTCATGATGGCGCTGGTGGTTTACACCGTCTTTGGACGGTTGGGGCTCAGCGGTGAGGGTGGCGACCCCGGCGCTGCCTGGGCCGTGCCTGTGGCGCTGGTCGTCACCATCTTCCTGCACTGGTGGCGGCGCAACACCGTGATCTCGATATTCGTAGGCACGGCGCTGTATATGGCCCTCGTGAACCTTGTCGCGTGAGGTGCGCTGCGTAAGCGCTGTGTGAGACGGTGCCAGCGGCTAGCGGTCAGTGGCTAGAACTGCGCCGGTACCTGGCCTGTGAAGTTCGGCAGTCCCGGAATCTGCGGCAGCTGCGGGGATTCCGGCAAGTTCAGTAGTTCGCCGAGATTCGGGCTCTCGGACAGATTCGGGACGCCTGGGATGTTGGGCAGGCTCGGGCTGTCGGGCAGACCAGGCAGTGGTGGAGTGCCCACCGTGCCACCGAACGCATTCTGAACATCGCTGGTGTGAGCTTCCTTGGTGCCGTAGGTGTTAGCAGCGACGCTGAAGTCAGGACCAATGGACGCCGAGGCGTGAACGCTCTGGCGGTCATCGGACCAACCCCACTTTGTGCCAATAACACCAGGCAGCGTGGCGGTGCCGTAATCCTGACGGTAGCCATCCGCTGCCACAGGTGACGCGGTGCTCATAGCAACCAGCACCGGGTCGGAAGGGTTCTCGCGCTTCTTGGCCTCCAGGAACTTCACGGTGTCAGCGCTGGAAGTCGTGGAATTGCCCCAGTGGCCCGCACCGTGGGTGTTGCTGAGGCCGTACTCACGCGCCGTGGCGTTAATGGAGTCCGGGTAACGGCCGTAGAGCTCGCTGGCAATGTTGTCATCGGAGTAGCGAATCATCTGTGTGGCCTTCGCCTTGTCCGCTTCGGTGCCGTGCTTGAAGACGTAGTCGGCAATGTAGAGCTTGACAATCGACAGCCCCGGACGAGCTTCATTCTCGTTGGCCGTACCGTAGTGAGCGCCGGTCGGGGTGTGGGTAAAGCTGATCTGGGTGCGCCCCGGAGCATTAATAGTGCCCTGTGGAGTCAGTTTCGGCTGCGGAGCCGCAGCGACGTTCCCGGCTGCCAGCGGAAGGCTGGTGACAGCGATGACACCGGTAAGCCCCAGGCGAATCGCGCGAGATGGTCGCGGAGTAAGACGATGACGAGCGTTCATATCAAGCACACCAATTCTCAAGCCGGAAGTAATTCACTCATCATAGAAGCCCGGTGTGCCATACGGCGCGCCGGGCGGAATGGATACCCACATTCGGGTCAGCGCAAAGAAGAATCAATTACTCCCCCGTCGCCCCGCACTGAACTAGCCCCGATAGCCCGCATCCGGGGGCTTATGACACTACACGCGCAGGTGGCCGACGCGCTGCCAAGCTGGATCGTAAGCGGTGTCGACAACGTGCTCTCCGTCGGTCCACGTCTGCGCAACAGCTCGCAGACCCGCCTCCGCATCAGATGCCGGGTCAATAAAGAAGTGCAGCAGAGCCATACCGTCGGACTGCTCAGTTGCGACAAAAATACCCTTGTCCTCAGCGATGGCTTCAGCGGCAGCGGTATTGAACTCGGAGAGGGATTCCTTCGACTCGTCCGTCGGCAAGCCCTTGTCGTCAATGTGAGCGAGCATGAGCTGAATCAGCACATGCTGCGTCATAGTCGGGCTCACCAGCTGCGTAATCGGAGCGCGAGTAGCGACGACGAGCGGCTGGCCGTTGGCTTCGGCATCAATGGTGAGCCACTCCGGGCACTCTTCCGCGAGCTGCTCGACGACACCGCCCAGCTCCGGTAGCGGGATAGCATCTTCCGGCTCCTCGCCAGCGAAGGCGAAACCGCGCAGCCACAGGCCGAAGTCCTCCTCTCCCAGAGCCAGCTGCAGCAGTGTGAAACCTAGCTGAGCTACCAAGCGCTCACCGTCCTCCAACTGAGCAATTGCCGGGAACAGCGGGTGGAATAGGCGAACGTCCACTGCCCCATGACCACTGCTAACAGCCACGCGGGCGTCTGCCGGATCGACCTCGGCGGGAGCATCGGCCTCGAGAGCACCCTGTGCAACCAACGTAGCTGCGACATCCCCCAGCGACAGCTTCATCGCCGGATCCGCCTGGCGGAGGTCGGTGAAAGACCACACCGCGCCGTCGTCAGGCGCGGCCTCCAGCCAACGGCGAGCGACCGGGCGCAGCTCTGGATCGCCGGCAGCGCTCACAGTCAGAAGATGGCGAGAATACGGAGCGCCAGCCTCAAACCCCCAGATGAGCCGGTCATTAATGGCGGCGATGCGCCCGCCGACCTCCTTCTGGACATCAATAATGTCCACATCGGCGGCGTTCGGGGCACCATCGATACCGAGTTGGACACTAAACATAGAGTCGAGCGCATCGGCGCCAAAAGAGTTCCACCACGACCAGAACTCATTGATCGCGGTCTCTTCTGCGGCGCGCTGTTCCGGAGAGAATGGAGCCGGATTCTCGTTAGCCATACTGAATCTCACACTTTCGTTTGCTCGTTTAAAACCGAACCTTATGTTGTGCGCCCCAGTATATGTGCCAAGCCGGATTCGCCCCTCGGTTCCATGCCCTAGACCGCGTTAAGCGGGTTGTGGCTCCGGCTCAGCTTCTGCTTCCTTGCCCCAGCGAGCGGCGTAGACCGCACAGATCATCAGCTGAATCTGGTGGAAAATCATCAGCGGCAAAATGTAGAGGCTGGCATCGGCACCGAAGATAACGGCGGCCATTGGCAGGCCAGTGGCCAGGGACTTCTTCGAACCGCAGAACTGAATGGCAATGCGGTCCTTGCGGTCGAAGCCCATCTTCTTTGCGACGAAACCGGACAGCCGCAAAACGAATTCCACCAGCACTACCGAGAGCACACAGAGGATGACGATGTCGCCGGCCGGCACCTTCGACCAAATGCCCTGCACCATGCCCTCGGAGAACGCGGCATAGACAACCAGTGCGATGGAAAGTCGGTCAACGTTCTTAGTCGTCTTCGCGGCGGCAAACTTCAGGGTCCAACGGCGAGTGAGCTGGCCGATTGCGAACGGCAGCAGCAACTGCAGCGAAATATCCAAGAACACCGACGAATCCACATGAACGCCGCCACCAGTGGCCATCAACAGCATCACGAGCACCGGTGTGACGACGATGCCCAGCAGGTTAGAAGCCGAGGCACTGACGATTGCGCCGGCGACATTGCCCTTGGCGATGGAGGTGAAGTTCACACTCGACTGCACCGTTGACGGGGCCAGCGTCATGTACAGAATGCCCAGGTAGAGGCCAGGAGAGAGAAACCAATCCAGGGGTTTCATCAGCAGGCCGAGGATTGGGAACAGCACGAATGTGAAAGCCAGAATGGTTATGTGCAGCCGCCAATGCTTAACGCCGGCCAACGCATCCTGCGGACTCAAACGCGCACCATAGAGGAAGAACAAGAAGCCGATGGCGATCTTCGTTGCCCAGCTGAAAACCTCAGCGGTAGTGCCGCTTGCAGGAAAAAAAATCGCCAGTATCGCTGCAGCAACGATACCGACGATGAGGGGATCTGGACGCCAACTCACAATTCGTTGCCACATGGACAAATAGTTTAGTGGGCAACCAGAAGTTGTCTTACTATTTTGCAGAAGCTTTTCTCTGCAATAATTTTTTACTTCTTCTGCTCAGCTGCCTTGCGCAGCGCATCCTTGTCCACAGGCTTGAAAGCGGCATTCGCGGATGAGCCCTTGTCCGTGCACAGTCCTTCCAGGCCACAGGAGCTGCAGCCACCGGAGACACCGCAGTCTGCTGCTGGGTTGTCGGAGCAGCAGGCATCATCAGCTGCAGTGTCGGCGGCATCAGTGGTGGCGGAGCCACAGCCACAGCCGCTGTCACCGTCACCGCACCCACAACCGGAGCCGGACTCCGCGGAGACCTTGGCGTCGTAAAGCGCGATGGTGTGCGAGCCGATCGCCGCACCAACGCCGAGCATGGCGATACCGGCGAGCAGAGCGACGGCGTACCACAGCCACATCCAACCAGAGGCCTCCGGGCGGATGGCGAGGAAGGCGAGCATGGCGGCGCCGAGGAAAGCGACGGCGGACACAGCCCACGGCGGCCCGGCAACGCGGTGCGTAATATCCCAGTTTTCCTGGGACTTTCGAGCCTCGGGCGCACGAATTCCAATCCAGTTATTACCCGGCAGCTTCGCCGACCATGCCAAACCAGCGACAACGGCTATGCAAACAGCCAGAACCAGGGTAATTACAGGGATGACAATCATGCTTCCAATTTATATAGGTGGTTGGGCACGTGCCAAACGCACCTATTAGACTGTGAGACCATGACCAACAGCGAAAAGTCCTCGTCCTCGGCAGAAGCCACTGAATACCGCTACTCCCCCGAGCTGGCGACTCAGCTAGAGGGAAAGTGGCAGGCGTATTGGAAAGATAACGGCACCTTCTACGCCCCCAACCCGGTGGGCGATTTGGCAGCTGCCGACGGCTCGACTCCGCCGAAAGACAAGCTTTTCGTCCAGGACATGTTCCCGTACCCGTCAGGCGTCGGTCTGCACGTAGGCCACCCACTGGGTTACATCGCCACCGACGTCTTCGCGCGCTTCCACCGTATGCAGGGCGCAAACGTGCTGCACACCCTGGGCTACGACGCCTTCGGTCTGCCGGCGGAGCAGTTCGCAATCCAGACCGGTACGCACCCGCGCGTGACGACGGAAGCGAATATCGCCAACATGGAGCGCCAGCTGGGCCGCCTGGGGCTTGGCCATGACCGCCGTCGTGTTTTCGCGACCACTGACCAGGACTACTACAAGTGGACGCAGTGGATTTTCCTGCAGATTTACAACGCCTGGTTCGATGAGGATCAAAAGAAGGCCCGTCGTATCGATGAGCTGATTCCGCTGTTGGAGTCCGGCGAGATGGCTACCAAGGACGGTCGCGTCTACGCTGAGCTCAGCGAGGCTGAGCAGCGCGAAGCTGTGGATGAGTTCCGCTTGGTCTACCAGTCGAATTCGATGGTCAACTGGTGCCCGGGCCTCGGCACTGTGCTGTCCAACGAGGAAGTGACCGCCGAAGGTCGTTCGGAGCGCGGTAACTTCCCGGTGTTCCGCAAGCGGCTGGGCCAGTGGATGATGCGCATCACCGCTTACGCCGACCGCCTGGTCGATGATCTGGAGCTGCTGGACTGGCCGGACAAGGTCAAGTCCATGCAGCGTAACTGGATTGGTCGCTCCCGCGGTGCTGAGGTCGACTTCGCAGCTGAGGTCGGCCCGAAGGTCTCCACCAAGATCAGGGTCTTCACCACTCGCCCGGACACTCTCTTCGGAGCCTCCTACATGGTGCTCGCTCCTGAGCACGAGCTGGTGGATCAGCTGGTCGAAGCCGGCAGCGGTTCCTACGAGGGTGTGGATGAGCGCTGGACCTTCGGCAAGGAAACCCCAGCTGAGGCCGTCGCCGCTTACCGCGCCGCAATTGCCTCCAAGTCCGACCTGGAACGCCAGGAGAACAAGGAGAAAACCGGCGTCTTCCTGGGTGCTTACGCCACCAACCCGGTCAGCGGCGAACAGGTGCCGGTATTCATTTCCGACTACGTCCTGATTGGCTACGGCACCGGTGCCATCATGGCTGTCCCGGCCCACGATGAGCGCGACTACGAGTTCGCCACTGCCTTCGGTCTGCCAATCCGCGAGGTCGTTGAAGGCGGTGACATTGCAAAGGAGGCGTACGTCGGTAACGGTACGTGCGTGAACTCCGCCAATGACTCCGACCTGGACATCAATGGCCTGGACAAGGACACCGCCATCGCCACCGTCATTGAGTGGTTGGAGAAGGAAGGTACTGGCCACGAGAAGGTCCAGTACAAGCTGCGCGACTGGCTGTTCGCCCGCCAGCGTTACTGGGGCGAGCCCTTCCCCATCGTCTACGACGAGGACGGTCACGCCTACGCACTGCCCGAGTCCATGCTTCCGGTCGAGCTCCCGGAGGTCGAGGACTACAAGCCGGTCACATTCGACCCGGACGATGCCGACACCGAGCCAAAGGCTCCACTGGACAAGGCCACTGACTGGGTCAACGTCGAGCTCGACCTCGGCGACGGCAAGAAGAGGTACCGCCGCGACACCAACGTCATGCCGAACTGGGCAGGTTCCTCCTGGTACCAGCTGCGCTACATCGACCCGAACAACGCTGAAAAGTTCGTTGACCTGGAAAACGAGTGCTACTGGACCGGCCCCCGTCCGGAGACGCACGGCAAGGACGATCCAGGCGGCGTCGACCTCTACGTCGGCGGCGTCGAGCACGCGGTGCTGCACCTGCTCTACTCCCGCTTCTGGCACAAGGTCCTCTTCGACCTCGGCTACGTGACCTCCAAGGAGCCGTACCGCCGTCTGTTCAACCAGGGCTACATTCAGGCCTACGCCTACACCGATGCTCGTGGTGTCTACCAGCCGGCGGATCAGGTAGTTGAGCGCGATGGTAAGTTCTTCATTCCAGGTGGCGCCGAAGACGGCTCTGACCTGGAGGTTTTCCAGGAGTACGGCAAGATGGGCAAGTCTCTGAAGAACGCCGTCTCCCCCGACGAGGTCTGCGACAACTACGGCGCCGACACCTTGCGCGTCTACGAAATGGCCATGGGCCCACTCGACACTTCCCGCCCGTGGGCGACGAAGGACCTGGTCGGCTCGCAGCGCTTCCTCCAGCGCGCTTGGCGTCTGGTGGTCAATGAGGACTCCGGTGAGCTCGTCGTCACGGACGCAGCGCTTTCCGACGACGACCTCAAGGCGCTCAACCGCACCGTGGAAGGGGTTACCTCTGACTACGCAGAACTGCGTGACAACACGGCCGTCGCAAAGCTCATTGAGTACGTCAACTACCTGACCAAGACCTACGGATCGGCCGGTGCACCGCGCGCCGCTGTGGAGCCGCTGGCTCTCATGCTGGGCCCGGTGGCACCGCACATCGCGGAGGAAATGTGGAGCCGCCTCGGCCACTCCGAGTCCCTGGCGCACGGTCCGTGGCCGGCAGTTGACGAGAAGTGGCTGGTCGATGACACCGTTGAGCTGCCAGTTCAGATCAACGGCAAGGTCCGTGCCCGCATTGACGTGGCTACCGATGCTTCCCGCGAGGATATCGAGGCCGTCGCGCGTGCCGACGAAAAGGTTGTCGCAGCGGTGGAGAGCGCCGGTGGCAATATCGTGAAGGTCATTGTCGTTCCGGGCAAGATGGTCAACCTGGTTGTGAAGAAGTAGCCAGGGAGGCCAGTGCGTACAAGAAAGTGTCTGGGATTATGGCAGTTTAAGGCCTAAAATCGGCTCAAATTTGCCATAAGCCCAGACACTTTCTCGCTTGAGGCGTTCTCGCAAAAACCTCAAGAGGGTGGCGTCGAGGCTGGCCGCCTCTTACCCCTACTTAACGCCCAGAATCAGGACGCCGAATGTGGAGAGCATCCACATCAAAGTGAAGGGCATGAGCACCCAGCACATGGCGAGCCACGGGCGCCAGTTGCGGAAGTTCTTCCACTCCACGTAGGTCTGCCAGAAACCAAAAAGGCAGCCAACCAGGGAGATTACGCCTGGAACAACGGGAAAAAGAATCTCCCACGTGCGGGAGCAGAGGAAGCTGGACTTACCCGCATCACAGGTGGGGCCACCGACAATCGCGCCAGCGATGCCGATAATGAGGCCCGCGAGCAGCGTAGTAAGAATCACACCCGCGGTGTAGATGTAGGCGCGCCTGCCGGAATACATCTTGCGCTCAAGCTCGTCGAAGATTTCATCCTCGCTGCGCTCCGGTTTACTGTGCCCCGGTGCGTTATCCACCATCTGCTCCCCTCGCCTCTAAATCCCTTCTGATGTGCTTGCCATACTAGGCCGGAGTAATCAGCATTGGCACCGGGCTGTGGCGAACGATGTGGTTAGTCGACGATCCGATGAAGATTCGTCCGAATGGGCCAAGAGTAGACGAACCCAAAACGAGCAAGTCCCCCTTCTTCCATTTGATGGACTGAATGGCCTCTTCCCAACCGTTGCCGGAGGCCACGTCCGCATCGATGGACAGATCTGGGTAACGGGTATGCGCGCGGTCGGTACCGCGGTCGAGCAGCCCCATCGCCTGCTCGCGCCACTCAATCATCAGGTCCGAGGAAGGGCCGTAGCCGTTCTCCGTCGGGTACATGGTCGCACCGCGGGGCGTAAACGAGACCAGACGCAGGGGAACTTCCCAACGGTGTGCCAGGTCAGCAGCCTTATTCAATGCGTGGTGCGACTGCGGAGTGTCAATGTAACAAATGCTGACACGGGTCACACCATGCTTAGAAAGTTTCGCGCCGGGGATAGCCAGCCCCAGTGGAGTTGGCGAGTAGTGCAGCAGCGCATCCGAAGTCGACCCCGCGGTAAAGCGACTGCGGTTCTTGGCGGCCCAGTCCTTGGTATTGCTTCGGCGCGTGCCAAGCAGAACCATATCAGCTTCGAATTCTTCGGCCTCGTTGCAGATAGTTGTAGATTCGCTGGAGGATTCGATGATCCGCACGGCATCGTCGTCAAGCATGCCCTTGCGCAGGCCAGCGAGCTTTAGCTCATCCTTGATGATTTTTTCAAGAGACTCGGTTTCGTGGGCAACCCAGGAGTCATTGGTGCTCAGCCGAGCCAGTGAGGTCAGCGGCCAGCCGCGCGACAGTGCGCTGACGACGCGAATCTGCACCTTCGTGGTGCGAGCTAACCAAGCGGCGTAAGCAAGCGTTTCGGTGCCGTACTCGCCTGGACGCCACGCAATCATGATACGAAGCGGGCGGGAAGCCATCGCTAATCCTCCTGTGATTACTCAGAAATATCCAAGTGGTGCTTCTGGGTAATAGCCTACGTGGATAGGCGGGCATATATAAAACGGCACTGATGACGTGTAAAAGCTATGTACCCTGCCTGTGGGCTTAAAGAGGGCAGGGCTAAGCTGAAAAAGAGACTAGACGCTTGGGTTTGTCTTTGGATGCTCCGGGTAGTTTTCGAGAATCTTGGACAGAATCGTCTCAAGACCAGCGCCAAATTCCAGCTCTTCCTGGGTCAGCGTGCTGAACATTTCAGCCATCTGCTGATTGCGCTCTTCAGAAACACGGTGCAGTTCTTCACGGCCACGGTCGGTCAGTTCAACGCGGACGCCACGGCGGTCTTTGCTGTCGCGGACGCGCTCCACCATGCCGGCGACCTCCAAGTGGTGCACGGCGTTGGAGGCGGTGGGCATGCGGATGGCCTCGGCCTCAGCCAACTGGCTGATACGGCAGGCGCCCAGTGCCTCCAGGGTCATCATGATGGACAGCTGCGCACGACTGAGCTGGGACTCCGAGGAGCGGCGGCTGTAGAGCAGCTCAGCGCGAGTCAGGAGAGGGCGAATGCGCTTAGCGAGCGACAGAGGAGTAACGGCATTAGGATTGCCAATCGAGCCCGAAGATAATGTCATAGCGACGATGTTATATGCGAACAGCGCTAGTTGCCAATACGAAATTTATTTGGGGTGCTATTTATTTTTCTACAACTGGTGATTTCGGCAATGAAATCATTAGGAATCCTCCATCGATCATCTAAAACCCCAGTACAAAGCATTAAACCTATCTGCGTATAAGGTTTTTTCGGCGCTGGCAGAAACCCCCTAAAGTGTCACTTCTTCTGTACTTAGAACGTTGGCTTGGAGGTAGCCATCCGGCTACTCTCGCGAATACTTTCGGCTTGCGATATATCTCGCGAATCAATCCTCTCGGATGTATTGCTGTCAGCTTTACGACGACTGCAGCGCACGCATCCATGGCAGGGACGAGGTGGGCGCAGCAGCGAGTAGGGCGAGGAGGGCGTGGAAGGAAACGGGGAGGATAGGGGATAGAGGAGCACAAAAGCGCCAGCGGCTACTGCATGGGTAACCGGCTGGCGCTTTTCAAGGAACATGCTCTCGGAGCTGCTCGCTTGTACTTTTGAGTGCTTGTACCTTTTAGTCTTCGCCCTTAATAAATGCTTCGAGCTGTGCTCGCGCAACATCGTCGGCAAGCTGCTTCGGCGGGGACTTCATCAGGTAGGAAGAAGCGGCGTAAACCGGGCCGCCGATGCCGCGATCCTTGGCGATTTTGGCCGCGCGAACAGCATCGATGATGATGCCGGCGGAGTTCGGGGAGTCCCAGACCTCGAGCTTGTACTCAAGGTTCAGCGGCACCTCGCCGAAGGCCTTGCCCTCGAGTCGGACGTAGGCCCACTTGCGGTCATCCAGCCAGTCCACCCAGTCCGACGGGCCGATGTGGACGTTGCGGTCATCGATCTTGCCGGCCAGCGGACCGGTGAGGTTGGAGGTGACAGCCTGGGTCTTGGAGATCTTCTTGGACTCGAGGCGGTCGCGCTCGAGCATGTTCTTGAAGTCCATGTTGCCGCCGACGTTGAGCTGCAGGGTGCGCTCGAGGCGAACACCGCGGTCTTCAAACAGCTTGGCCATGACGCGGTGGGTGATGGTTGCGCCGACCTGGCTCTTGATATCGTCGCCGACAATCGGAACGCCCGCGTCTTCGAACTTCTTGGCCCACTCCGGGTCGGATGCGATGAAGACCGGCAGGGCGTTGACGAAGGCCACACCAGCGTCAATGGCACACTGTGCGTAGAACTTGTCGGCCTGCTCGGAACCGACCGGCAGGTAGGAGACCAGGACATCGACCTTGGCGTCCTTCAGCGCCTGAACTACGTCGACCGGTTCAGCCGGGGATTCGTCGATGGTGTCCGCGTAGTACTTGCCAACGCCGTCCAGGGTCGGGCCGCGCTGAACCTCAACGCCGAGAGTCGGGACATCGGCAATCTTGATGGTGCAGTTTTCGGAGGAAACAATGGCCTCGGAGAGGTCCTTGCCGACCTTCTTGTCGTCAACGTCGAAAGCTGCGACGAACTCGACATCGGAGACGTGGTAGTCGCCGAAGACGACGTGCATGAGGCCAGGAATGGTCTCATCGGGCTTTGCATCGCGGTAGAACTCGACACCCTGCACCAGGGAAGAGGCGCAGTTGCCGACGCCGACGATAGCGACGCGAATTGAACTCATTTAGTAATTCTCCTTGAAACTATGTGCTCGGAGGCTTTGACCTCGCGCCGGGAACTCACACCGGGAACTCGCATCAAGACCTAGCATCAGAACCCCGCACCAGGACCTTGCGCCAGCGGTGCGGCCGTGAGTGGGCGCGCGCATTGAGGTAACGAGCGTGACGTTATACCTTTATGCGTTTTTTGCCGATGCCCGAACCGTGAGGGGGCATGTGTTTACCGATAAAGCGGGGGTGAAACCAGCCCGCACGAGCCTGCTAATCTGTCTTCGTGATGACATGGCAGGGCGAGATTGATCACTCCTTGCTCAAGAAGCAGTTATTGGAGCAGTGGCGTGTAGGGGAGATTTCACGGAAATCACTCTGTGATGCCGATGCTCGGCTGGTCGCTGCCGCGCGTTTTCACGGCAGAAAGTCCCAGGAAGAGTGCCCAGTATGTCGCAAATTCCATCTCCGACTCGTATTCTGGGTGTTCGGAGAAAACTTGGGCCGTCGTTCCGGCTCTGCTTGTACTGAAAATGAATTATCCGCAATAGTTAATGAATATGGTTCGTGCACCGTCAAAGAAGTTGAGGTGTGCCCCGACTGCAAGTGGAGTTTCCTGACCCGGACACTTCAGGCAGCTCGAGAAGAGTCAGAAAACTAGGGAGAGCACCCGTGAGCAATGATCGACCCGATAGCCCAGGCGGTCCTAACAGCCCTCACGAGGGCCAGGGTTCTAATTCATCAGGCGAGTGGTGGGATCAGCCGGATGCTGATTCCTTCAATACGCACGCACGCTCCGATGACGCATCGCTTGACGACGATTCCGGCGACAGCATTGATGCTGTTTCGGTCGGTGGCAGTGACGAGGGTTTGGCTACCGATTCAGAGATGACGTCGGCAAGCGAGCCGGACCCGGCGAAGGGGCAGTACGCCCCAGATGACCATGAACCAGATGACCATGAAGAGGAAAGCTCGATGGCACAGGAAGAACAGCCGACTGATAATAAGCGGCGAATTTTAGCGTGGCTCGGTCTAGCCGTGGCGTTGGTCGTGCTGTTGCCGGTAGTTGTGTTCGGTGTTGCTTATGCGACAACGGACGTGCCGGAGCCAGAGGAGTTGGCCAATAGCCAGATTGCGGTGATTTATGACCGTACTGGTGAAAAGGAAATCACGCGCATCGTCCCCGAGGGCGGTAACCGAAGCAACATCACAATCGACAAGGTGCCGGATGCTGTACGCAATGCAGTGCTGGCAGCCGAGGATCGTGATTTCTATACCAACCCGGGTTTCTCCCTGACCGGTTATGGCCGTGCGGCTCTGGGAGTCGTGACTGGTAATTCCAGTGCCGGTGGCGGATCGACCATTACGCAGCAGTACGTCAAGAATGCTGTGGTGGGCAATGAGCGCACGCTGACCCGTAAGGCCAAGGAATTGGTGATGTCGGCGAAGATGGCGCGGGAGTGGACTAAGGACGAAATCCTTGAGGCCTACCTCAACACGATTTACTTTGGTCGTAACGCATACGGTATCGCGGCAGCGTCGAAGGCCTACTTCGGTAAGGAAGTCGGTGAGCTGAATGCCGAAGAGGGTGCTGTGCTGGCGGCCTCGATTCAGCGTCCATCCGCACTGGATCCGTGGACTAACCGTCCAGAGGCGGAGCAGCGTTGGAACTACGTCCTCGATGGCCTGGTGGAGATGAACATCGTCTCGCCGCAGGACCGCGCGGGAATGCAGTACCCGGAGACCATCGATCCGGCGTTGGCGCCGAAGCAGGCTCCGGAGCCCGGCCCGGCTGCCATGATTAAGAATCAGGTGCTGGCTGAGTTGGAGCGCGAGGGAATCTCCGAGCAGGAGGTCAACACTGGCGGCCTTCGCATTACGACGACCATTGACCCGACGGTGCAGCAGGCTGCCCTGGATGCGATGGAGAACTACGTCGACCAGTCAACAGGTCTGCGCGCCGCCATCGTCTCGGTGGAGCCGAAGACCGGTGCTGTCCGCGCCTACTACGGTGGCGATGATCCGACTGGTTGGGACTACGCGAACAGCGGTCTGCAGACCGGTTCTACTTTCAAGATCTTTGCGCTGGCAGCAGCGCTTGATCAGGGCATTCCTCTGACCGCGCAGTACTCTTCGGCACCTGTCCAGTCCGGTAACGCTACTCTGTACAACTCCGGTGGCGCCGGCGGTGGTGTTCTCCCGATTTACGAGTCCCTGAAGCAGTCGCTGAACACCCCGTTTATTCGCCTGCAGCGTGACCTGAAGAATGGCCCGGATGACACCGCCAAGATGGCTCATCGCCTGGGTGTGGCCGAGTCGATCCCGGGTATTGAAAAGACTCTGATGGATGACAATGGCCACTCGCAGGACGGCATCACCCTGGGTCAGTACCTCTCACGTCCGCTGGATATGGCTGTTGGTCTGGCTACGCTGACTAATGACGGCGTCTACCAGCAGACGCACTTCGTAGAGAAGGTCGAAAACTCCAAGGGTGAGATCGTTTACGAGTCCAATGCCGACAAGGGTGACCGTCGAGTCTCTAAGGCAGTGGCCACCAACGTGATATCAGCCATGGAGCCCATTGCGGGCTACAGTAACAAGCCTTTGGGCGGTGGTCGCCCGTCGGCTGCCAAGACCGGTACTACGCAGTTGGGTGACACCGGCCAGAACAAGGATGCGTGGATGATTGGTTCGACCCCGCAGCTGTCGACCGCAGTATGGGTTGGCAACGTCGATGGTTCGGCGCTCTACAACTCCTACGGTGGAGTCATGTATGGTGCCCAAACCCCGGGTGATTTGTGGAAGTACACCATGGATAACGCACTGGCTAACGAGGACTTTGAGTACTTCACTAAGCCGGAACCAATCGGCGGTGTCGCAGGTGCACCGCAGTACCAGGCGCCGTCGACCTCTGACTCTAACTATGGCCAGGACTATGCCCCGGAGACCACCGAACAGGAGTCATCCGAGGAGTCGACCCCTGAGTCCTCCAATGAGCAGCCTGCACCACTTCCGCTTCCGGGCGGCGACGGCGGCGGTGGTGGCGGTGGCGGAATCGCTGACCTGCTGCCCATCCCGCTTCCAGGGGGCGGTGGTCTCGGTGGTGGCAATGAAGGCGGCGGAGACCCTGGTAACTCTGGGGGTGGACAGTAAGTGGATACTTGGGTGATTTTCACCATCGTCTGCGTCGCGATTGGCTTCCTGATGTTCGGCACGGCTTTTTGGGGCTTCATGCAGAAGTGGAAAACAGCAATCATTTGGGTTCTGTGTCTGGCAGCTTTCCTGTTCGCGACAGTCATTCCGGTGATTATTGCGTTGGCGCATGCTTCCTCGACAGCAATGTAGGACGCAGGCCTGATAGTTAGTTGTTAGAGCGCTAACTGCCCACCAAGCACGCGACAACTTCACAATTTAAAGAGACGCACGCAGTAGCTCTGTGTGCGTCTCTTTGAATTCGGCGCCCCGACGCCGCTTGCCAGTACTGCTTGCCGACGGCGCCTGCGATTAGGACATATACCTCTGCCTGCGGTACCCTGGCAGGGTTGCTTGACGCAACGATCCTCCTGCTGCATAGCGGCTGGCATGAAAGATAGTGCCAGCGCACCACGCTGTGTAGCCGAAATACAAGAACTAGACCATAGGAGGTGATGAGGTCCGTGCGTCACTACGAAGTAATGATTATTATCGATCCGTCTCAGGATGAGCGCACCGTAGGCCCGTCCCTGGAGAAGTACCTCGACGTTGTCCGCAAGGAGAACGGCAAGGTGGAGAAGGTGGACATCTGGGGTAAGCGCCACCTCGCCTACCCGATCGAGAAGAAGGAAGACGGCATCTACGTTGTCGTCGACCTCACCTGCGAGTCCGCAACCGTGCTGGAACTCGACCGTCGTCTGAATCTGAACGACAGCATCCTGCGCACCAAGGTGCTGCGGGTTGATCGTTAATCTGCGTCATATTTGCGTATCCAGAGTGCTCGAATGGGGCACACCGGTAATGCGAAAGCCGTAGGATAGCGGGCGAAAGCCCCATCATCAGCTCGACAGAATACAACCGAGGAGAAGAAGCATGGCTCAGGGAGACGTACAAATCACAGTGGTTGGCAACTTGGTTGCTGACCCGGAGCTTAAGTACACCCAGAACGGCACCGCCGTGGCGAATTTCCGCGTCGCGTCGACTCCGCGGGTGTACCGAGATGGCCAGTGGGTTGACGGCGAGGGCATGTTCCTCACCTGCAGCCTGTGGCGTGAGGCAGCGGAGAACGCTGTCGAAAGTCTCTCCAAGGGCATGCGTGTCATCGTCCAGGGTCGTCTGCGCCAGCGCAGCTACGAGACCCGCGAGGGCGAGCGTCGTACCGTCTTTGAGGTTGAGGTCGATGAGGTGGGTCCGTCCCTGAAGTTCGCTCGAGCTCAGGTCACGCGCACTCCACGCAACGGCGGTGGAAACTTTGGCGGCGGTAACCGCGGCCAAGGTGGAAATGCCGGTGGTGGTTTCGGCGGTGGCTTTGGTGGAAACCAAGGCAACCAGGGTGGACAGAGTGATCGCGGTTTTGGTGGCGGAGCTCCTGCGGAAGATCCGTGGAACTCAGCTCCTCCGGCCGGTGGCGGCTTCGGCGGCGATGAGCCTCCGTTCTAAGCTCCTTCCAGCCACGGCACTACGTGACTAGTTTGCAGCAGATTTAGCATCCACAATTCTCATAATCTTTTAAAGACATATCCAGCGAAAGGCAGGGATCATGAAGCTGATCCTCACCGCCGACGTTGACAAGCTCGGTGTCGCAGGCGACATCGTTGAGGTCAAGGCCGGCTACGGACGTAACTACCTGCTTCCTCGCGGACTGGCAATTGTTGCCACCCGCGGCGCAGAAAAGCAGATCGAGGGCATTCGTCGTGCCCAGGAGGCTCGCGCTATCCGCGACCTCGACCATGCACGTGAAGTCAAGCAGAAGATTGATTCGCTCGACAACGTCTCCGTTGCTGTGAAGGCTTCGGAAAATGGCAAGCTGTTCGGTTCCGTCACCAAGGGTGACATCGCCGATGCAGTTCGTAAGGCTTCCGGTCAGGCTATCGACAAGCGCGCAGTCGTGCTTGCTCCGAGCCAGATCAAGTCCCTTGGTAAGCACACCGTTGACATCGCGCTGCACCCGCAGATTACCGCGCATGTTTCCGTACAGGTCGTCGCCGCGTAAGTTCGCGGTTTAAAGTTTTTACTTTGACGGCGGCCGACGAGCGCCGCGCCTAAGGATGTGCGCGGGCTCTGAGGCCCAATGACAACAGCACACGTGAAGCTCTGATCTTTCGTAGTGAAAGGTCGGGGCTTTTCGTGGTTTAAGGCTGGCTTAAAGCCTTTTACGCAGGTGCTGGAAAGAGCATCTACGACTTGTCCACAGGCTAACGATGATTGTTGTGGATAAACCTGTGGGTAACTTGCCTGGCTGCCGTGGATAACTTTTCTGGAGAACGCGAGATTTTTATTAATTCATCGTTAATAATCTCCGCATGAGCAGCATCGATGCTAAAAGGGCAACAGAGGATTACATTTGTGCAGGATTAAGGCAAATATGTACTGACCTGCGTAGATAGAATATTTTCGGGTTGAAACTCCGCTACCCCCGTTAACATTCAAGCGGCGGTTTAGGGTTACGGACCGTTCACCTGGACTTTTCTTGATTGTGCACATGTTCTCCCCAGGCCTATCCACAGGTGCTGTGGATAACTTCGGGGATAAACGCCGTAGAAGATTGTTTTCTGGGGCCTTCAAGGGTACTTTTACAGGTCCGTCAATCCGCTCGAACAGGTATAACTGCGGTAGGTAGTCAGGTGTCCAGTGCTGGCGGTCGGAACAGACATATTGAATGTGACGGTCAGTCAGCAACAGGGTTGAAAAGGCACCTAAGTGGTCCAGAAGGGGAGGAGCTGCTCACGATGAGTCAGCCTGTAGGTGATGGTGGTCATTCAGGAGCAGGGGACGAGGCGTCGTCCTACTCGGTAAATTCCCACGATGATTCTTTCGATGACGTTCCGCTGCCCCCGGAACCGCCGGTAGAGGATGCTCCACCGGAGGAGTATTCTTTCTCGCAGAGCTCGGGCAACGGATCGTCGGCAAGCGGATCTGGGGCGCGGGACTGGGAGCGAGACCGTGGTCGTGGCGCTCGTGCGAGTGCGGTCGCTGGCGCGACTTTTGAGCGCACGCCGCCGCACAATATCGAGGCGGAGCAGAGTGTGCTCGGCGCGATGCTGCTGAACTCAGAGGTCGTTGCGGATGTGTACGAGCAGCTGACACCGGAGGATTTTTACCGACCGGCGCACCAGACGATTTACTCGGCGATTTTGCACCTCTACGGTGAGTCCTCGGAAATTGACCCCATTTTGCTGGCAGGTCGTCTGGATCGAACTGGAGACCTGGAGCGCATCGGTGGTCCGCTGTACCTGCACACCTTGGCCTCCCTGGTGCCAACGGCGGCGAATGCGCAGTTCTATGCCCGCATTGTTGCGGAGAAGGCGACAATCCGTCGCCTGGTAGAGGCCGGCACGAAGATCGCCCAGATCGGCTATGCGGGCGCGGAGGACACGGAGCCGGAGCAGCTGGTGGATGAGGCGCAGCAGCTCATCTTCAGTGTTGGACGTGAGAACACGAAGAATGACTACGTTCCCATCGCCGATGTCCTGGATGACACGCTGGAGGAACTGGATCTTATTACCCAAAACGGCGGTCTGGCGCAGGGTGTGCCGACGGGGATTACCAACCTGGACAAGCTGACAAACGGTCTTCACCCAGGTCAGATGGTGATTATTGCGGCTCGCCCGGGTGTGGGTAAGTCCACGCTGGCGATGGACTTCATGCGTTCGGCCTCGATTCGCAACGGCATGACCAGCGCAATTTTCTCGTTGGAGATGTCGCGCAATGAAATCATGATGCGCATCATGTCCGCAGAGGCGAAGATCAACATGGCATCTTTGCGCTCCGGTGACCTGGATGAGCGGGACTGGACCAAGTTGGTCGAGGTCGGCGACAAGATCCGCGATGCTCCGCTGTTTATTGATGACTCGCCGAACCTGACCATGATGGAGATTCGCGCGAAGGCACGTCAGCTGAAGCAGAAGCACGATCTGAAGATGATCGTGGTCGACTACCTGCAGCTGATGAGCTCGGGTAAAAAAGTCGAGTCCAGACAGCAAGAGGTCTCGGAGTTCTCCCGTCAGCTCAAGTTGTTGGCGAAGGAACTCGAGGTACCGCTGATTGCAATTTCGCAGCTGAACCGTGGTCCGGAAGCTCGCACAGATAAGAAGCCACAGGTCTCGGACCTGCGTGAGTCGGGCTCACTGGAGCAGGATGCCGATATCGTCATGCTGATTTACCGGCCGGACTCGCAGGAGGCTGACCATGAACGTGCTGGTGAGGCGGATATTATCGTCGCAAAGCACCGTGGTGGACCGACCGGAAGCATTGCTGTGGCCCACCAGCTGCACTACTCCAGGTTCGCCAACCTGGCGGAGGAGCCCAGCGGTTCTCTCTAGGTTCCTGGCCTAGCCACCCAGAATTAGTGCAATCCGGGTGGCTAGGTAAGGTGAGTGACAGTCAATGGGGCGAGTTTTCGTGCGTTGACGGTTTTGAAGGTTTTGAGGGTTACGCGGAGTCGTCGGGAAGCGGGGAAGCACTATGTCACCAACTGCCGCTCCCGCGGCAGCGGAGGCCAAAGCTAAAAGGCATAAGAGTGCGCCGAAACAGCGCGTCGGCTGGGTAGATGCGGCCAAGGGGCTGTGCATTCTATTGGTTGTGCTAGGCCATGCCGTCACAGAGCTGCAAGCGCACGGTTACTACACGGCGCAGTGGGCGGGGATTAACTTCTTCCTCGGACCAATCCGTATGCCGCTGTTTTTCCTGCTATCTGGTCTGTTCGCCGGCAAGGCACTCAAGGAGTCGTGGCATAAGTTGGCCAATCGCCGAATCTGGGTGATGGTCTATCTCTACGTGATTTGGGTTCCACTGCGTGACTTCGTGCTTTTCCTCATGCCATATACGCACGTGGATGCCGATGGCATCGTGTCTCCGCCGCCGATTGCGGACCGCGGCGCGTGGGGGCCGCGGATTTACAACACGCTTCACGCGGTCATCGAGCCAACTTCTTACCTGTGGTTCCTGTGGGCGCTGGCGCTATTTGCAATTCTCACACGAGCATTCCGCTGGGTACATCCGGTGATTCAGCTCATCGTTTCAGGCCTCATTAGTGCATGGGCGCCTTTTGCCTCATCCAGCTGGTCGTGGGACTTTGTCAGCAAGATGCTGTTCTTCTACGTGCTGGGCATGTACGGTGCGCCCTGGATCTTCCGGATGGCACAGCGTCGCAGCGGCCTCTCACTGCTAGTGACGCTGACGGCGTTCCTGTCGGTGGCAATCTGGGTGCAGGCGACCTACGCGAGCTTTAACGAAGGCAACGTCGGCTTCACCCGCGTGTACCTGTCCACCACTGGCGCACTGGCTGCAATCAATGTTATGGCGATGCTGCAGAACACTCGCCTAGTTGTGCCCTTTGAAAAGATTGGCGGCCGAACGCTGCCTATCTTCCTCATGCACATTCCAATGTTGGTTGTGGTCATGATTATTTGCGACCTCATCCTGCCGAAGGACCCACACTTGGTCATCATGACGCCGCTGGTGGCCATCATCGCGGCGATGCTGTGTCTCGGTCTGCACAGGTTGCTGCTTGCCATCGGTGCCGGATGGCTCTTCGTCCGTCCTGCTTGGGTAGTGCGCATGACTACGCCGGGACAGCGTGCTCTTCAGCGCAGCCAGAATCTTCCCTCCCAGCCTGAAGGCGAGGCTCTGCGTCAACCAAAGAGCGAACCTGCTTCCTAATTCAGCTCAACAAGGCGGTAGCGTGGAACCGAGAGCCGATCAGGCGGCAGAAGTGACACAGAGAATAGCCATGAAGAAATGAGAAAGCCATGCGTCTAGCAACGTTGCGATACCAGGGTGCAACCCGCGCCGCTATTCTCGGCGACGGCGTAGCGGTCCTTTTTGATGACCACTGTCTCGGAGATGTGTTAGCGCGGCCAACGTGGCGTCGTGAAGCGGAAGAACTCTTGGCGGAGGCGGGGGACAACCCTGACAACGTCATGGCGGAGAGCGCGTGGGCGTTCGCACCGCTGATCACGCGGCCGGGCAAGATCGTCTGTGTTGGCCTGAACTATGCCGTGCACATCGATGAGATGGGACACCAGCGCCCCGAGGTGCCGACGCTATTCGCGAAGTTTGCCGATGCCGTCGCCGGTGCGAAGGATGATATCCGAGTGCCGGAGGCCTGCGCGGAAAAGCTCGATTATGAAGGCGAACTCGCGGTTATCGTCGGCGAGACCTGCTTGCGGGTGTCGGAGGAGCAGGCGCAGGACGCTATCGCTGGGTACGCGATTATGAATGACTTCACCCAGCGCGATTTCCAGTACGCCACCGCGCAGTGGCTACAGGGGAAGACGTTGCAGCGCGCCAGTGCTTTCGGTCCGTGGATGCTCACAGCCGATGCTTTCGATGCGGACTCCGCACGGGTGCGCACATATGTCGACGGAGAGCTGCGCCAGGATGCCCCGATTGCGGACCTTGTTTTCTCCCCGGCGATGTTAATCGCCTACATCTCACAGTTCGTGCAGCTGAACCCGGGCGATGTCATCTCCACGGGAACGCCGGCGGGTGTTGGCCACGGCATGAGCCCGCAGACCTACCTTCAGGATGGTCAGGAAATGATTATCACCATCGATGGCCTGGGTAAACAGATCAACACCGTCCGCATCAACCACTAGCACGCGCCGCTTTACGACGTCCCCGCGAACCCGGCGGGAATGAATCGACCCCCGCGTGCGTTGTGGGAGACTAACGGGTAAAAACCTACGTAAAGAACGTGAAGTTAGAACACGACGTTAAAGAGTAAGAGGAGTTAGACCCATGGCAACTGTTGATATTACGAACGAGACTTTCGCTGAGACTATTCAGAACAACGACATTGTGCTCGTTGATGCCTGGGCATCCTGGTGCGGTCCGTGCCGCCAGTTCGCCCCGATTTATGAGAAGGCTTCGGAGAAGCACTCAGAGGTAGTGTTCGCAAAGCTGGACACCGATGCCAACCAGGAGGTTTCGGCCGCCCTGGGCATTCAGTCGATTCCGACGCTGTTTGTTTTCCGCGAGGGAATCCTGCTGTTCCAGCACTCTGGTGTGCTGCCTGAGACCGCTCTGAGCGACCTGGTTGGCCAGGCTTCGGAGCTGAACATGGATGATGTCCGTGCGCAGATTGCCGAGCAGGCCGCACAGGATAGCGCTACCGAGTAAATTCTGCGATTTAGTCCGCATACTGTGCGTTTTCCAACTTGGAGCACTGCCGGATAAGCCCCCGCGCCTCAAGCCCGCGGGGGCTTTTTGTATCTAGTCCGCGCGCTGGCCACGAATGAGCCAGCCAATACCAAAGCCAGCGAGTGCCGCTACTAGTGCCCACAGGGCTGGAGCGACTTTGTTTGAGTCCTCCTCAATCGACAGTGCCGCGCTGGTGCGGGCATGCTTTGTCTCCTTCTCACCTGTTGGCAGAACCTGCCCGCCCGGGAACACGTGCTTGACAGCTTCGGTGAGGTCGTTGGCGGTCAGGTTTTTGCCCAGAACCGCGATAGCGTAACGGTCATCGTCGCCAAGGAATCCGGCAGTGGTGTGCTGCTCTTCGTACCAACCGGATTTGTTGGCAATCGTTTCCTTCGGTAGCGCTGCACGCAGACCGAAGTTCTGGTCTGCATCGCCGTAGGAGTAGCGCGGCAGTGAGTACATCAGCTGACGCATGTATTTGGTCTCCGTGTCGCTCAGTCCGCCTTCTTCGCTCAGCATGCGGTCAAAGTAGGCGACCATGTCGGCTGGCGTACTAGTGGTGGCTCCCCACATAGGCGAGCCGACGGTCTTATCCGACAGGCCGTAGCGCTGCCGGACATTGTCAACGATGCGTACACCGCCGTAGGAATCCCACAGCTCGTCAGTTGCTTCGTTGTTGGAGTATCGAATCATGTCGTCGCGCAGCATGGCGTCAGGGTTGCCCTCAACCGGCATATCGCCCTGGCCAGCGACGATCTCGTCCTTCTTCGGCTGTGTGTAGTTGGAGTAGGCCACGACATCGGCGATGAATACCTTCATCAGGCTGGCGAGGCGAAAAACATCATCACAGTGTGCGTTGCAGATGAACTCACCGGTCTGGCGATCCAGGATGCCCATGCCGAGCATGCCGCCCTTAGCATCAAACTCCTCGGTCACTTGGTCGAGACGAGTTTGGACGCCAAGGCCCCACTGGGTCTTCGCCCCCGGCACAAGTGGGGGAAACGCCTTCGGCTCACTTTTCGCAGTGCTTTCCGACGGCTCCGTTGAGGACGTTTCCGATGTCGTTGAAGAGGTTTTCTCAGTCGACTTCTCAGGCGACTGTTCCGCCGACTTCTCTGTGGTTTTTCCTGTGCTCTTCTCGGGAGTCTTTTCAGCTGGCTTTTCGGTGGTCTTCTTGGTTTTTGCGTCGGAGGGCTTAGTCGGCTCCGTTGAGGATGGAGCTGCGACGACTACCTGCGAAAATGCGCCGGTATCGGTGGAGTCAGCAGTTGCGGTGACTGTCGCGTTAGCCAGCGGCGCAGTTGCTGACAGAGTAATTACCGCGGCGAGACTCGCGGCAAGTCCGCGGTACGCGCGTTGAGGGCAATGAACCATGTTTAGAGAGTTTACAACTCTGGGGGAGTCTTGCTTGTCGGTAACCAGCTCTTTCCGTTTGCCGAGAGAGAGCGAGCTAGCTCACGTACAATTTTTTAAGAGATGGAATCTTCTCGGTTCCGATTAGTTATTCCGCATATGTTGAGGAAGGTTGGATTTGCATGGCTAATCCATTTGCCAAGGGCTGGAAGTACATGATGTCTTCGTTCGATAAGAAAATCGAGGACAATGCGGATCCGAAGGTTCAGATTGCACAGGCAGCTGAGGCCGAGCGTCAGCGCCATCAGGAGATTCAGCGTCAGGCTGCGGCTATCATCGGCAACCGCAATCAGCTGGAAATGCAGCTGGGGCGGTTGACCTCCGAGCGTGACAAGATTACCGAGAACACCCGCCAGGCACTCGCCAATGCGGATCAGGCTCGTGCCAAGGGCGATGAGGCCACTGCACAGAAGATGGAAAGCACTGCTGAGGCGTTTGCCACCCAGCTGGTGAATGTTGAAAAGGAGCTGGAAAATACTACGCAGCTCCACCAGCAGGCCGTATCTGCTGCTGAGGAGGCACAGCGTCAGGCGCAGCAGTCGCAGGCTCGCTACGAGCAGATTAAGCAGGATATCCGCAAGCTGGAGTCGCAGGCGGATCAGGCCAAGATGCAAGAGACCGCGTCGAAGACTCTCCAGAGCATGCAGGGTATTTCCGAGGATCCGAATGTGCCGACTTTAGATTCGGTCCGTGAGAAGATTGAAGGTCGTTACGCCAATGCGTTGGGCGCTCAGGAGCTCGCGGAATCCTCACAAGCAGGTCGCATGGCTGAGATCGAGACTTCGACTCGCGATGCCGCTGCCGACATGCGCCTGGCCGAAATTCGTGCCCAGATGAATAATGAAAGCGCTGCTCTCGAATCCGGTTCTGCCGCGAAGGATAATGCCGGCGAGCTGGAGTCCGCCGAGGCCGCCGAGGCCGTTGAGGACACCACAACGGACGCAGACGAAGCGAAGTAGCCTTCACCAGTTGCCAACAATCGCCAACAAGAAAGTGTCGGGGTTTATGGCAGTCTGAGCGGGAAAACCACCCTAAACTGCCATAAACCCCGACACTTTCTCGCGTCAGCCGCACCAGCAGCGACAGTAGCGCCAGTAGTGCTGAAGCCATCGAAACTGCCGAAGCCTTGAGGCGCGCTACTTCTCCAATTCGCCGTTCTTCCGCGCGAGCAGCACCCCGCGGATACCGGCGTGGAAACCATCGCGCAGATTGACGCGCTGCGTCTCCGTCAGCGTGTATTCGTGCAGGGTTTCGCACGCAAACTGCAGCAGCGGACGATCAATGTCCGGCGGCAGCCCACCACCAGAGAGCAAGTGGGCACTATCGCGCGCCTGCTCGTTCGCAATATTCTCGTACCACCAGTTCGCGTACTGCTGTCCCACATCGAACGGCGTCTGGAAACCCGCGGATGCCCACACCTCGTTCGGCAGGGGCACGTATCGACTACGCAGCTTCCTCCTTGGCGCCATCATCGAAGGATTCGGCCGCGGGCTTGGTTTCGGTGTACTCGCGTTGGCACCGTCTTCGCTTGCCGACGGCTCCGTCGCCGACTCCCCACTGCCGGTTGCAGTCGACGACGCGGAATCGGAGGCAGACGCGCCTGCATTCTCGGCTCCGATGTTGTTCGCAGTGTCGTTACCAGCCCCACTGCCAGTATTGACTGTCGCGCCGGGCATGGCCGCTGGAGAAGGCTGCGCTGGCTGCGTTGGCGAGTCAGCCGAAACGCCCGAAGCAGCGGAATCCACCTGTGTAGCTTCCAAACCGCCGGTGCGCTCTACCTCAGCGCGGTGCTCAGCCTGCGCCGGGATTTCCCGGGCACCCATCTTGGCCGCGTGCTCGACCTCGTTGAACTTCGGCGAGTCGGCCTTGGCCGTCGGCGTGGCTGCGGCATTGTCTTCGCTACGACAGTCGGAATCGCTGTCAGCCGTGGGGGATGGCACAACGCGCTGGTCCTGCGGAACCTCCGGAGTGCCGGCCTCCGGCGAAGCAACGTCACCGTCGGCGGCGGAGGGAGTGTTCTCCGTGCCGTCGTCAAGCGAGCCCTCACCTGGAGGAGTGATGCGCGTATCCGGTACGCAGGTGGCGCCGAGATCTTCGATTGGTTCGGCATCGCCCAGCGGCTTATTCGTGCGGACGACCGGTGGGATTGGACCCTCGAGGACATTGAGCTGCATGGCGTCGGCGAAGTCCTCGCGGGGATCGAGGATTGTCGTCGAATCGCAGGCATGGCGAAGTGCACCGGACATAGAGTCCCAGCCGAAGCCGTAGAGATGCACGCGCACACCGGCGGCCGAAGCCTCAGCGACGCCGGGCAGCATGTCCGCATCGCCCGAGACCAGCACGATATCGGAAACTTGGTTGCGTAGGCCGGCGACAACCATGTCTGCGACGAGTCGCGTATCGACGGCCTTCTGCGTCCGTCGGTCACCCCATTCAATGAGCTGACCTGCGCGCAGCTGCACACCATCAATCGTGCGCAGTGAGCGCTGGTAACGATGCGGCCCCGACTCCGGGATGCCGTCGTACCAAAGTTGCCGCTGAACTGGCTGGTTCAGCTGCTGGTTAATCATTCGGTCAAGGACACTAACTACTTCTCTAAGGTCGATTTCTAATTGCCCGCGGGCTCCGGTTTCCCACGAGTTGTAAAAGCTCGCCAGTAAATATGACGTATCGACGAACACCAATGTGCGTTCAAGCATGGCTCCTAATTCCTGATTCTTTATTAACTAAATAAGCAAACCGGTTACATCGACAAGGATGCCCGAATAATTCATTCTATGCGCTAAACATGTTTAACTTCAGGGACTATTCTTAATAAGCCGCATTGCTTTGACCGTTCTTCGCGGGTTGGCAGAAGTGCGAGCCGACGAGAAAACACCGATCAATTTAGGTATTGACGTGCAAAGAAATCACCCCGCGAAGAGTGCGACCACACAGGAGAAGGGGAGTTGCAAACAGGTATGAGACGCTGGTTCGGCCTATTGGTTCTCATTACTGTGTTGGGGCAAGCGGTTTTCAACGGCGGTCGCGTGCTGCTTTCTTGGCGAGTCCTCGATTTTGGCGGTTCCGCCGCCACCGTCGGTTGGTTCACTGCCGCATTTTCACTTGTACCTCTTATTATTGCGCTTCCCGCCGGCAAGCTTGTCGACAGCCATCGTGCCACCGAAGTCATGTACTCCGGTCTCGTCGCCACCGTCATCGCTGCGGCAGTAATGGCGCTCTCGCCGAACCTACCTATTCTTCTGCTCGGCTACGTGGCCCTGGGTTTTGCCCACATGACCACGCTCATCGCCGCTCAAGGCATGGTTTCGCACCTGCGTGGCGGCGTCGCCGGGCTTGATAGCCTCTTTGCATACTTCACGCTTGGAATCTCTGTCGGGCAGTTCCTCGGCATCGTCGGTGCGGGTCTGCTCACTCCCAACCACGACGGCAGCGCCATGACCGCCACCACTTCCGCGCTCTGGGCGATGACGGGAATCGGTGCGATCGCCCTGGTCATCGGCTGGCCGGTCGCAACTGCTTATCGACGGCACGAAGCGAATGCAGCCGCCGAAGTGCAAGCTGCTAGCTCAACTGAGTATTCTCCGGCGTCGACTGTTAGCGACCGCAGCCGGATGGAGGAGAGGCGACCGGCGCAGGCCGAAGCCAGTGGCGCATCGGTCTTAAGCATCCTGCGTATCGATGGCATGTCCAACGCCATGGCTGTCTCAATTGCGGTCATCGTAGCCATTGACCTGTTGACGGCATATGTGCCGGTGCTGGGACGTGAACTGGGCTTTAGTGTTGCCGAGGTGACGGCGATCCTTGGTGCGCGTAGTGGTCTTGCGATTATTTCCCGAGCCCTCATGCCGACTGTTTTGCGCAAAGCTAACCGCAATCGGGTCCTTATCATTGCAGTTTGTGCCGGTGTCCTGCCGCTTTTGGCAATGCCGTGGCTACAGAGTGCGTGGCTGATGGTTATCGCGGTTGGTATCTGTGGCTTGGCGTGGGGCTTTGTCATGCCTATGTCGATGACGTGGGTGAGCTCCCTGGTGGATGCCGAGGTGCGTGCTCAGGCGCTATCCATCCGGCTGATGGGTAACCGCTTGGCGCAGGTCATCCTGCCGCCGGTTGCTGGTTTGGGTGCTACCGCGATGGGTGCGGGCAGCGTGTTTCTGGGGGCGGGTGCGCTGATGGGTGTCGCGTCTGCCACTGCTTGGCGACGACTCGCAGGTGACAAGGCGGCTCTGACTAAGTAATTGGTCGGTTGCTGAGTTGCTGACAAGTAGCGACCGAGCCTTAGGAAGTCTCTGATTTGGCGTACGGGGTTAACTAAAGTGAATTGTTTTCATGGTTCTACCAGCGAATTCGCTTAAATAAGGGCGTGTGTGTAATGTATTCGGAGGTCAGCGCGG
>NZ_KV797721.1:117907-157015 GCF_001809455.1 Corynebacterium sp. HMSC074C11 | reverse complement strand
CACCCCGCTACGCACTCCGAAACCGGAAGAGCCATTAAAGCCTAATGGTGTAACTGTAACTATTTGCTACCCGGGAAAGGTTAAGACCAAGGCGCTCCGGGACGTCGTGAAGCAGGCGAAGTCGGTGAAGTTGCGTCTTATGCCTGAGCAGAATCTCAGTTATCTGGTGGAGCGCACGTTACGTGCAGCGGAGAGCGGCCGAGCGGAGGTCGCACCCGGTCTATATGGTCTGGTGATGGCTCTATTTAAGGCTGTGCCGAAACGTGTGGTGGCTCGATTCGCGCGGTTAGTTTGAGGCCCTCTAGTTTCGCGGTATCAAACTTTCGTTTAACCCCCTGGGTTTAGTCCATGTAGAAGCCAGTGTTTTCTGAGTAGGCTACGAAGTATGCGTAAGTTATTCACAGCCGCTTCGGTCTACCTCGGTCTTGGTCTGTTTTCTGGCGTTTTCTATCGTGAATTTACCCGTGCGATGGATTTTGGCGATAAAACGCAGCTCAATACGCTGCACACGCATTTCCTTGTCCTTGGCACGATCTTTTTCTTGGTTGCGCTGGCATTGGATGGTCAATTCAATATTTCAGCTGTCAAGGGCTTTGATCGCTGGTTCATTGTTCAGAATGTCGGCATTGTTTGGACGATCGGCATGATGGTGGCAAACGGTATTGTCCACGTTGTTTCAGGCCCGGAGGCCTGGGGTCCGATGTACTCGGGAATTGCAGGACTCGGCCACATTATCCTGACGGTTGGCTTTGTGTGGTTCTTTATGCTTCTCAATAAGGCGCTGAAGAATCGTGAACGCGTGAATCGCAAGGCCAACGCAGCCGTATAAATTTCCAGCGGAAATGCGTGAGTCGGATAGCTGATTCGGCCTAGGCGATAAGGCGAAATAAAACCCCGTGCAGAAACTATATCTGCACGGGGCGCTTTCATATAGCGGCGACTATTCGTCTGCGATAGCGGCCAGAGGTGGTGTCTTTGCGGCCTTCTGACCAGGTCCGAGAGCAGCAATAACGCCTACAAGCGCAGACCCAAGCAGCATGAGAACAACCTGCAGCCACGGTACCGCAATAGTATTCAGGCCCTCATCCTTCAGCACGGTCAGCAGTGACCAGCCAAGGAACAAGCCGAGGACAATACCCACAACCGCGCCGAAAATGGAGATTTCCACAGATTCCAGGCGAATCATCCGGCGAATCCCCGAGCGCTGCAGGCCGACGGCTCGAAGCATGCCAATCTCCTGGCGGCGCTCGACAACTGAGAGCGCGACAGTATTGATAATTCCCAGAATCGAAATGATGACCGCCAGTGCCAGCAGTGCGTACACGATTCCCAGCATGACATCGATAGAGGCATTAGCCAGGCCCGCAAACTCCTTAGCAGTCATCACTTGTACTACGAGGTAGTCCGCAACGGCGTCGCTAAGCTTTTGCTTCATTTCATCCAAGGAGCCGCTGTCTGCCGCGATGGAATCGGAGACATCGACGTAGGTCTGGAAGGGCAACAGGTGGCTGCTCTTGACATATTTATGGGCGGCTTCGTAGGAGACAAAAATCGACTGGCCTGGATCTCTTGTGTCAGCAAAAATGCCGGTGACAGGGAGCCGTGTTATGCCGCCTTTGGAAACTACTGCAAGTTCAGTGTCAACGTTCCAACCATTCTTTTTCGCCGTTGATTCGCTGATGACAATTCCCGCATCTGGCTTGGCTAGATTAAGGGATCCTTGGATGGCGCGAGTGCCGTACCATTTGCCGACGTTGGAGTTGAAAACCGACACATTGCTAGATTCCGGTCCGACTTCAGTTTGTTCGCCGTCGGCAGTCATCATCGTGGCGGCTTCTTCAGGCGGGATCACCAGTAGGGCACCAATCGACAACGTTGCGGTGTCTTCGACGCCACCGATATCCTTCACCGCGTCCTCGACACCAAGAGGCAGGGCCGAATGCGCAGTCAGAGGCGGTGAGAGCACGAAGTCAGCCGTCAGATTGGTCTCTGACCACTCATTGACCGCTTCCTTCATGGACACGCCGAACATGCCGATCACAGTCACCAGCGCAAGTCCGAGCGTCAGTGCAAACGATGTGGTTCCCGTTCTGCGCGGATTGCGGTGAGAGTTCGTTGCCGCAAGCTTGCCGACGGTTCCAAAAGGCGCACCTACGACGCGCCCCAGTCCTCCGATCAGAGGCATGGACAGTGCAGGGCCGACAAGCCAGACGGAGGCTACGGCCATCACCGCACCGACACCAACGAAGATGGCGCGAATCTTGGTTTCCGCGTCGTTCCACTGCAATGCCCAGGCAATGATTGCAATAGCAGCGGATGCCAGCACTGCGCCGGTCCACGTCCGAGCACTGAGACTATTGCTGGTTGTTTGATCTCCAGAGCGCATGGCTTCCACAGGAGGGACCGCGCCAGCGCGGGCGGCCGGCGTCCAGGCGGCAATCATGGTAATTACCACGCCGACAATGAGCGGCACGATAACTGCCACCGGTTCGAATGTCAGGCCGTCGCCGGGCATGGAGATACTCATGGCATCGAGAAGCATGAATAGCCCCTGGCTCAGCCCAAATCCCGTGATTACACCTAGTGCGGAACCGATGAGGCCAACAATGAATGCCTCCAAGAGGACTGACCCAGTGAGCTGCCGTCGTGAAGCACCGAGGGCGCGGAGGAGAGCGAATTCCTTCATGCGCTGAGTGACCAGCATGGTGAAGGTATTGGAGATGATGAAGATGCCGACCAGCAGACCGATGAGCCCGAAAGCGATGAGGAAGTAGTTAACAAAGCTTAAGGCGGAGGAGACACGTTCGGAAGCCTCGTCGGCGAGCTTAGAGCCGGCCTCTACCTTGAGCTCGGGGAACGCGGCCGCGATGTCACGGGTGAGTGCGGCGGCGTCGGTGGTGGAATCGGCAGCGAGGGTGAACATGTCCATATGGCTGTCCGCGCCGTAGAGCTCTCGCCACTGATCTTGGGTGAAAAAGACTGTGAGATAGCCGGTTTCGTCGATGGAGGTATCAGCGATGCCGACAACCTTCACCGTCGCCCGCTCGAGACGGGTGGCCACCTTGATTTCAGTGCCGACGTGGAGGTTGCCGAGTTCGGCGGTGGTGGAATTGACGACCACCTCACCTGGTGCTTCCGGTGCGTGTCCCTCGGTAATCGTGACCTTGTTGCCTACTGCTTCGGCCGCTGGATAGTAGGGAAGACCCAACGATGGCGAACCATTGGTCTGAATCGGCTTGCCATCGGCTCCCGTGGCCGTAATGCTGTTGTTGGGATTGCCGATGTTGAGGGCGCGCACCCCAGGGAAGTTCTCTACCTTCTGTTCAGTTTCTTTGGTGAGCGCACCGGGATTGTCAGCAGGGGCCGTCACCACCACGTCGACACCGTCATAAGCGGTACTCATTGCGCCCTTAAAGGCCTTGTCCAGCGATGATGTGAACACAAATGCGCCGGTGATGAAGGCCGTGCCCAGCACGACCGAAATAATTGTGAGCACGAGGCGCAACTTGTGCGAGGTGATGTTGCGCCAGGCGACGCGGCTCAGCGTGGAAGACGATGATGCCATGGGGGAGATGACCTGCCTTCCTAAAGATTCTCAATATCTGCCATGCGCGCCAAGATATCGGTGGGCGTGGGATTGCGAAGCTCGTCAACCACGCGGCCATCCGCGAGGAACACAACACGGTCTGCGTAGGACGCAGCGGTGGCATCATGCGTCACAATGACGACGGTTTGGCCGATGTCATCAACCGCATCGCGGAGAATCGTCAATACCTCACGAGATGAGTTCGAGTCCAAGTTGCCCGTCGGCTCATCGCCAAAGATGATCTCCGGCCGGCTGACGATGGCACGCGCACAGGCGACACGCTGCTGCTGGCCACCGGACAGTTCCGAGGGGCGGTGCGTAAGCCGTTCTTTAAGCCCGAGGCGTGTGGTGATTTCCTCGAACCACTGCTTATCCACCTTCCGACCAGCGATATTGATAGGCAGGGTGATGTTCTCTGCCGCCGTCAACGTCGGCACCAGGTTGAAGGACTGGAACACAAAGCCCAGGCGATCACGCCGCAGCGCCGTGATTTCCTTGTCCGACAGCTTCGACAGATCCGTCGTGCCGATGTACGCGCTTCCCGACGTCGCGGAGTCCAAACCGGCCATGCAGTGCATCAATGTCGACTTACCGGACCCGGACGGGCCCATAATCGCGGTGAACTCACCAGCGGCAAAAGAGATATCGACATGGTCCAGTGCAGTAACAGCGGCATTGCCGACACCGTACTTCTTGGTGAGCCTCTCAGCGTAGGCCGCCGCTGGTGGGGCGGAATGCTCCAAAGAAGATTCAGCGGATGATTTAGCGGATTGTTGTGCATGCTTGGCAGACATGGGGGAGGGGGTTCTCTTCTAATTAGATTTGATCAACGGCGAATTAATATCCGGCAGCGAAAGCGGATTGAAAACGCTGCGGCGGGAATGGAACGTTCGTTGTTCACCAGTCACGGGGTCAGCGAAACTCATTTCTACACAGACCAGGTGCAGGGGCTCCGAGGTATTCTCGGCCTCCAGCGGCAGAATCTCCGGGTAGTACTGGTCGCCCAGGATGGGAAAGCCCAGCTCACTCAAGTGCAGCCGTAGCTGATGAGTGCGTCCGGTGATGGGTTTCAATTGCCACAGCGCAACGCGACCACTGTCGGCAGCGAGGTCGTCGGCGTCCGAAGGCACGTCGACAAGCGAAATGTGCTCGATGATGGTGTGGGCGTTTGGCTCGCCCTCGAGAGTATAAGCCTGCATCTGGCCAGCAACTTTGTGCTGTCGTGTGCGCAACTCCAGCGGGGTCTCGGGCAGGGCTTCGCTGGTCGCGCCAGCGATGGGTGTGGGCGATGTCAGCGCGTGATAGCGCTTAGTAACTTCCCCAGATGCGAAAAGCCCCTGGTAGGCGCCACGAACTTCGCGCCGGGCGGTAAAGATGAGCAACCCCGACGTCAGTCTGTCGAGGCGATGCGCGGGAACCAACTCCGGATTTCCCAGCTCCCGCCGCAGGCGTACGACAGCGGTTTCCGTGATGTGTCGGCCGCGTGGCATCGTTGCCAAAAACGACGGCTTGTCGACGACCACAAGGTTGTCATCTTGAAAGACAATCGGCATCGGCCCCGCGATTGTGCGCTCCGGTGCCGGGGTGCGGTAAAACCACATTTCCGCGCCGGGCTTCACCATGTCATCTGGACTGTACGGCACTGAGTTGGCGCGAACGACGAGTCCATCTGCAAAGCGTTTAGCTACGGCCGCTTCATCATCGTCCGGGTGGCGATGGGTTTGACCTGCGATAGCGCCTGCGAGCAGAACCCACGCACGGGTGGGGGCATCGCCATGACGCCCGGGAGCGGCGATGCGGGATGGGTTGAGCCCATCGCGAATGGGCAGTGGCATGCGACGCATACGGCTGACTTTAACAGGTGCCCCGGATTCATCTGGCAGGCAAGCGGAGTTGCTGTGGCAGAGCGGTGTTGGTATCGCCCCCAATGGCGTAGGTGGACAACATTCTGCCCTGTCGGTCGCAACATAATGGGGGTAGGGTGGAGGTGAAAGTAATAAAAGGGTTGGCTCGGAAGAGCTGACCATATAGCAACGCTTGTCCATTAAAATGGCGTCCAAGCAGGTGCGATAGGTGTAGCTGCGTTGCGGTCTGGCCGCGGAGAGCCAATTTTTATGGATCGCATAATAAGGAGGCAATCAATGCCAAGGCAGAACATCATTGTGTGCGCGGTCGACGGCTCAGAGGCGTCCAAGACCGCCGTCAAGTGGGCCGCTAACACCGCAGTGAAGCGCGGTGAGCCACTCCGTCTGGTCAGCAGCTACTCCATGCCACAGTTCCTCTACGCAGAGGGCATGGTTCCGCCGCAGGAGCTTTACGACGATCTTGAGGCCGAAACCCTGGAGAAGATTAACGAGGCCAAGAAGATTGCCCTCGACTTCGCACCGTCGGTAGATGTCAGCCACCAGATTGAAGAGGGCAGCCCGATTGACATGCTGCTCGACCTGTCTGAGCAGGCAACCATGGTGGTTATGGGCTCTCGCGGTCTGGGTGGGCTCTCTGGCATGGTCATGGGTTCGGTTTCCGCCGCTGTTGTTTCCCACGCATCGTGCCCGGTTGTTGTTGTCCGCGAGGACAACCTGGTCACCGATGAGACCAAGTACGGCCCGGTCGTTGTCGGCGTCGATGGCTCCGATATTTCCGAAAAGGCAACGGAGTACGCATTCCGTGAGGCCGATGCCCGTGGTGCAGAGCTGATTGCAGTTCACACCTGGATGGACATGCAGGTACAGGCTTCCCTGGCCGGTCTTTCTGCAGCTCAGAGCCAGTGGCAGGTTGTGGAAGAGGAGCAGAAGGCTCTGCTCGGCCACCGCCTGGAGAAGTACGCTAAGAAGTACCCGGACGTGGCCATCAAGAAGGTCGTTACCCGCGACCGCCCGGTTCGTGCTCTGGCTGATGCCTCGGAAGGCTCGCAGCTGCTGGTCGTCGGCAGCCACGGCCGCGGAGGCTTCAAGGGCATGCTGCTCGGCTCCACCTCGCGTGCACTCCTGCAGGCGGCTGCTTGCCCGATGATGGTCGTCCGCCCGGAGACTGACGCCTAAAGCGCCCTTCGAGGAGGCTGAGAAAAGACGCCGGTGCCGGTCGTGGAGGTGCGTTTAGCGCCGAGAACAGAAACCGTTACCGAATATTTATAAGTAGAACCTAGCCGGTTTCCGACATGTCTCGGAGATCGGCTTCGGTTTATATAAATGGGGCCTCTCGTCTGCATAAACCCCGTTTTCATGCAGAAAGTACAGATTCTATAAGGGTTTTCCTGTGGTTATCCGACTGTTATCTCGCTAGTTTCCCAGTGGCCGAAATGGCCTGATAGTGCTTGCAGTAGGTGCAAGATATTTTGGAAAGCCTTATAGTTGAGTCAGAACGATTTCGGAAAGGAATATCTATCATGAACGAGATTCTTCTTGCTGCCTCCTTTAGCCCCTCTCTGGGCTTCTTCGGCTGGATTATCATCGGTGGCCTTGCCGGTTGGATTGGTTCCAAGATTATGGGCACCGATGCTTCGATGGGTGTCGTCCTGAATATCGTCGTCGGTATTGTCGGTGGCTTCCTCGGCGGTTGGCTGCTCACCCTGTTCGGCGTTGATGTCGCCGGTGGTGGAATGATCTTCAGCTTCCTTACGTGTCTGCTCGGCGCCGTGATTTTGCTGTGGATTGTCGGCCTGGTTCAGAAGCGTAAGTAAACCAAGAAAAACAGCACAGCTCAGCACAAAGCGTCGTAACGCTGCTATCTACTGGATAGTGAGCTAGAGCGCGGGGCATCTCATTAACATTGAGATGCCCTTTTTCTTGTGTGGTTGTCGTGAAGTAGGCGTTCTGCGGTTGTCGCGACATCTGTTGGGGGCAGTAATCATCGCACGCTAAAGTAGGACTAGAGGCTGAAAGACTGACTAGTTTGTTCTTTTACAAAATCACAGTCGCAGATGCGCCTACAATGGAATATCACAAACTATAAACGCCCTGCTCAGTGTTGCGAAAGCAATGACGCGAATGCCGATATTTGCGAGTAAGCAGCTGTTATAACGGGGTGTGACTTTGGAAGGACGAGAGGTACTGCCGTGGCAGAAGCGACAACGGGCAAGGGCGCAAAAGGCGGCCGCGCTTCCTCTCGCCGTCGTAACCGCCCCAGTCCGCGGGAGCGCCTCCTGACATCAGCGACAGCTCTGTTTACAACGGAAGGCATCCGCGTTGTCGGCATTGACCGCATCCTGCGGGAAGCTGATGTCGCCAAAGCCAGCCTGTACTCGTTGTTTGGATCCAAGGACAAGCTGGTCATCGCGTATCTGCAAGACCTCGATGCCAAATGGCGGGAGGCTTGGGAGCAGCGAGTGGCCTCGTTGGATACCCCGGCGGAGAAGATTCTCGCTTTCTTCGATCAGTGTATTGCGGAGCAGCCGGCAATCGACTTCCGTGGTTCACACTTCCAGAATGCGGCTAGTGAATATCCACGGCCGGAAACGGAGTCGGAGCAGGACATCCGCCAGGCCGCAGCCGATCACCGCTCCTGGGTTTGGCAACAGCTACACACGCTGCTGACTGAAAATGAATCTAGTATGCCGTCTGCTCACGCAAATATGCTGTTGCTCTACCTCGACGGCGGCCTCGCGGGTGCCAAGATGTCCAAAGACCTGAACCCGCTGCAGATGGCGCGCGACCTGGCCCGTGACTTGGTCACGTAAATACCTAATTCCCTTTTTTAACGCGCCCTAGTTCTCGCCTTTTGCTCACGGGCTAATCCCGGAAGCGTTTCCAGTCCGACTCCTTTGAGCCGGTGGCTTTCTTAACCATATTCTTCGTATTCTGGCCGAGCAGCATTCCCAGGTTCTTTGCAATCAGAATTGGTTTCGGCCGCTTCTGCGCCTTTTGTGCTTTCTCGGCTTGTCGTTTCATGTCTGCCCGCACTTTGGCCAGGCCGGGAAGCGGCGGAACTATACCCGAGGAAATCTTCATATCCTGCGTCAGGGACGGCAAATTGTCCTGAGCGCCAGGCCTCATCTGGGTCACCATGTAGCGAACCTTCGCAATTTTCAAAGCCTGGGCATATTCTTCGTCCTGCTTTGCTTTACGACGGTCCCGCGATTCCTTCTCAATAGCGGCATATTCGCTCTTATACTGCTTTATTTTCCACGGAGCGAATGCGGATTTGATATAAAAGCGACGCTTGGCCTGCTTTAACTTCTTCTTTTCCTCCCGCTCCGATTCGTATTCACCCTTTTGGTGGTTTTGAAGAGTTCGGAAATCGTCCGTGAGCGGGTAGGTCTTTTCTACATAGCGGGTAAGAATAATATTTTGGGTCAGTGTCCAGAAGTTATTGGTGACCCAGTAGACAATTAGAGCCACAGGTGTTGGGCCAAAGAACCCCGCGAAGAGGATCATCAGCGGTGCGTAGATAAGCATTACGCGCATGAATTTGCTGAGGAATACACTGACGCTATTGGAATAGTCGAGAGTGCGCTGCAACCGGCGGTAGGAAATGACCAAGTTAAAACCGGTGAAAATGGCCGCTGCCACGATGCCGATAATGCAGAAAGCTAACAGCGAATCATGATCGCCCCCAAGGATTTGTAGTTGCTCCCGGTCCATGCGCAGATACGCGGGTAGAGGCTGCCCCAAGAATGTCGCACTCAGAAAGTCGGAAATCTCATCCTTAGAGATGAATCCGACATTATGAGACGCAGGCAGCCCAGGCCCCTCAGACGCCCGCAGCATGTGCCTCAGCATGCGAACAAGGCCCATAATCACGGGAATCTGGACGAAGAGGGGCGCCAGCATTACGGAGGTCTTAATACCTTCGGCTTTGCGCATTTCCTTGCTGGCAAAGTTTACGTATTGTGGCGAGTTCGGCTCGATGCTCCTGCGGTAGCGCTCCTTGAGTATAAAAAGCTGCGGCCGTAGGTTGGCCGTCTTGCGCGCCGAGATAAATTGCTGGAACGCGAGAAACGCCAGAGCGCCACGCACCGTAAACACCAGCAGGAAGAGAGAAAGCGTCCAGGACAGAGAAGATGGCAGGTGAAACACTGAGGCCAGTAAAAGGTGCCACGCCTTAAGGACAAACGAGACCAGCCAAACAAATGGTTCCAAAATAACCACGGGCCGACTCCTCCATGTCAAGGATAAGAAAAGTAAGACAACCGGATTAGGCCGGTGTGCCAATTCCAGCCGCTATCCTAGCGACTCGAATCACCTGCCCCAACTTTAAAACAGGGCCCCGCTGTGGCGGGACCCTGTCTTTAAGATAGTGAAGCTGGATGACATCCAGTGGAAGGCAAACGAACCTGGGTGAGAACTAGTTAGCGCTCTCGTACTTTTCAATAATGTGCTTTGGCAGCGCACCGCGGTCTGCAACATCCATGCCATTCTCTCGTGCCCACTGGCGAATCTTGCGATTGCGATCACGGGCCTCAGCGGCATTGGGATTAGCGGAAGAGCGCTTACGCGGAGCTACAACCGTGCTGTGATCAATAGAAGCGTTCGCAATATACGGTTCTAATACCTGCTCGAACTTCTCAGCATTTTCCTGAGAGAGGTCGAGAATGTAGTTCTTACCGCGGAAAGAGAAACGAACGACTTGGTGATCTGCGGAATCAAGCGGAGTCCCATCAAGGTCGTCGATGTACTGAATTAGTTCGCGGCGTGCCATAGAATCCCTGCCTAAGCTTGGTGCTGAACTTGTAATAATGAAGAAGGCTTACGGTGAAACTTCAATACGGTGAAATTTCAAATTAATATCAAGCCCTGTTTTCTTTCCCTCACAGTATAAGTGCAAAGAAATTTAATGTCTATTGACGATAATTGAGCTAGATTGTGCAACTTATATCGAATACATGGTTTGTTAATAATTCGATTAATTGTGCACAAGAACTTGGGGTAATAAAAAGACGGCCCTGCATGTTGTGCAGGGCCGTCGTGAACAGCAACTACGCTACTGAGGGCGCAATGCGGGGTGCGCTCTCAGTGGTCGTCGGAAAGCGAAAGGATGAGAAAGCGCTTAAGCCTGGGTCATGCCCTCACCAGGCTTGCCTCGGTAGGTAGCGGCGACGAAAAGTGGCTGGTTCGGTTCCTCCTTGAGCTCGACGAGGCGGTACTCAGAGGTAACGTCCTCGCGGCCGAAGTAGACAGCGGTGTAGCCGTGGCGGTCGAACTCGAGGTAGTTGACGTACGGGTTCGCAGCCTTGAGTCCAGCGGTAGCAGCCAAGGAAATCGGGTTGTCCTGAGGCAGCTTCACAATGTCATCGATGTTCGGGGCGCTGACGGAAGTACAGACAATCTCAATGGCGGCAATACCGGCACTCGGGTACTGGCCCGGGACCTTCGGTACGTTGCAGTTCCAGGAGGAGTGAATATCGCCGGTGAGGAAGACAACGTTGTCGTAGCCCTCCTTACCCATGATGTCAATCAGCTTACGACGCTCAGCAGCGTAGCCATCCCACTGATCCAAGTTGTACGGCAGGCCGTCCTGAGGCAAGCTCAGCAGCTCAGTGACAGCGCGAGTGGCCTCCGGATCCAGCGGCGGAACCAGCACTGGAGTGAACATGACGGAGTTGCCCACGATACGCCACTTTGCGCTCGAGGAACGCCACTGGCCGAGCAGGTAATTGAACTGCTCAGAGCCGAGCATGGAGCGACTCTCATCATCGGTCTCGCCAGCGCGGATGAACTTCAGCTGCTGGTCACGGTAGGTGCGCAGGTCCAGCATGGTCAGGTCGGCGAGATCGCCGAAACGGAAGCTGCGGTAGAGCTTGCCGCCCTGGGAGAAGGGGACAGCGCGAACTGGCAGCCACTCCAGGTAAGCCTGGATAGCGGCGTCGCGGCGGGCAACGTAGTCGCCTTCGGTCTCCGGGTCGTGGTTCTCAGCGCCACTGTGCCAATCATCGTTGGCGACCTCGTGGTCATCCCAGGTCACAATCCACGGCTTTGCGCGGTGAGCTTCCTGCAGGTCCGCATCGGTGCGGTAGGTGGCGTAGCGCAGGCGGTAGTCAGCGAGAGAAATAATCTCGTGAGCCGGCTTGTGGTCACGAACCGGGCCCTTGCCGGAGTAGCCACCGGCCTCGTACTCGTAGATGTAGTCACCGACACACATAATGATGTCGATGCGGTCATTTTCCGCCATATCGCGGTAAGCGGAGAAGAAGCCACTTTCCCAGTTAGCGCAGGAGGTCAGCGCGATGCCCAGGTGATCTGGCGAGGAGTTCACCGGCGGCGCAGTGCGAGTCTGGCCAATCGGGGAAACCTGGCCCGCGTGATTACCAGCGGTGACGGTAAAGCGGTAGAAGTAGTAGGAATCAGCGGAGAGACCCTTGACATCGATCTTGACGGTGTTGTCAGCATCCGGGTCGGTGTTCAGGGCACCAGAGGCAACGATGTTGCCGAAGCCCTCATCAGAAGCGACTTCCCACTTCAGTGCAACAGGGCGGCCCTGGTTTGCACCTGCGGTGTCGCCTGGGTGCGAGGTCACACGAGTCCAGATAAGAACGGAGTCCGGCAGTGGATCGCCAGAGGCCACACCGTGTTGGAAGACCTGAAAACCGCCAGAACCGCCAGCATTAGCTGGAGACTGTGACTCAGGATTGGCCCCCGCACTAGTAGCGGTCGCCAGGCCGATGGCGCCAGCAGCAGCACCGGTAGCGCCGGCACGCAGTACGGCACGACGAGAAGGGGTGAATGGCTTTTGGGCTGTTGCGTCGCTATTCGAGACCGCGCCGTTCAGATCCGAGGCTGCAGTCTGAGATTTATCTGAAGATGGCATAGCCCTCATTACAGTAGTTCTCAGTCCGTAGCGCCATCGGAGGGAGAAAATAGCCCGATACGGGGGTAATAAGAGCGAAAGCGCGACTATTGCTGCTCAACAACAGTCGCGCTTAGTTCGACGGATCTCGGCGAGTGGCCTTAACCCGAAGCGGCCAGGTTTACGCGCCCAGCTCCGAAATGATCTGGCGATCCAGAGAATCCAGCTCTGCGGTAATGGAGTGGTGTGCGCGACGACGCTGCTCCGGGGTCATCTTCTCGGCAGTGTTAATGGCATCAGTCATGACATCCAGACGCGAGTTGGCGTCCTTGATAAAACCATCGGTACCCTTGACGCCCGACTTACGCAGCTCTGTCAGTGAACCACGAGTGGCCTCAATGCGGGCCAGCAGCGGCGCACCGTGCCCCTGGTAACGAGCGGCATCATTAGCGGAAACACCGAACTTCTGCGCGGCCGAAGAGTGTTCACGGCGCTGAATGGCAGTGATGGCGCGGTAGGCCAGCGGAACCAGCACCGGTACCAGCAGGCGTGCGCCACCGATCCACGACTTTGCCTTGTCCTTGTTGAAGCCCTGGCTGCGCTGCTGTTGCAGGATCTTCTCGGCCATCTTGGTCTGGTGACGCTGCTTGGCGGCCAGCGCCTTCTTCTCGTCCTTGGCACTTGCCTTGCGGATCTTTTCCGCGCGCTTCAGAGCACGGTTTTCCAGCTTGAGTTCCTTCTTACCGAGCTTTTCCTCAGAACGAACGCGGCCAGCGGCCTCCTTCAGCTCCAGCTTGTGCTGGTGCTTCTGGTCGCGCTTAGCGGCCTTGACCTCAGCCTTATGTGCCTTGCGATTAAGTCGAGCTGCGTGGCGAGCCTCTTCCTTAGCCTTCGCCTTGGCAGCCTTCACCTGCTTGGCGGTTTCGCGCCGACGCTCACGGATGTCACCCAAGAAGCTCATTTTTTCCTTCGCCTAGTTGCTCGCAGATAGTCCCTCCGGAAAAGCGGGGCGGAAAACCCGTAAACCCCACCGCGCCGGAGTGCGCTTGCCAGATGCAGTGGCTGCATCACGATTCTTGCTATCCAAGCTTAACGTGAAACTTCCTACCGAGTGGCGATACGCTAATTCTCATTGTGACTGATTCATCCGTTTCGCGCCCGCTTCTCCACGCGAGCGACCTCATCGGCTGCCGCTACCGGCTGAGCCTCGACCTCCGCGAGGGGCGGCTAGTCGAACCTGCTTCTCGCCATGAGCACCGCTTGCCGACGTCCATCGCGTCCATCCCCGGCCTGTACACAGTGGCCCCGGGGCCGGACGCTCACCTGGATACCCTTGAGGCCATCGCCCGCGGAGAAAGCGTCATCGCCGGTGGCGTGCTCATGCATGAGCGTCCGATTCCCGGTGGGGTGTACTCGGGAATCGACGAGATTTGCCACCCCGATCTGCTGGTCAAGGTCGATGATTCACCACAGACGACCTCACCGACGTACATGCCGGTCCTGGTTGTCACACGGCACTTGCTCTCTGCGCGCAAACCGGGCCGGCGGCGTAAGCCGTCGTCAAGCAATGCGGCGCGTGCGGCGGCGATGCAGGTGCGACTGCTGGGCGTTGACCGGCTCGGACGTGTTGGCGTGATGGGGCGGACCCTGCGTCAGGCGATGGTTGTCACGGACGAGTGGAAGCTACGGCATTACGGACCCGATGCTGTGAAGCTTGGGCAGGCAGCGGCGATACTGCACCGCCTGGGCGTATCCTGTGGTCTGGTGGGGGCGATTAGTGCCACCGGGATGAACCTGGATACACGGCATATTGTCATTGCCGATGAAGGTTCGCGCGTGGCCTCGTACCGGATGGCGTTGCGGGACGCGCGTGATGCCGTCGCTGCCACTCAGGGGCGACCGTCACGGTTTACGCCAGGCACCTGGCCGCTGGCGCCACGGCGCATCCGGGAGTGCCGAACCTGCCGTCACCACGACCTTTGCTTGGCTGAGCTGACCGCAAGTGACGATATTTCCCTCCTCCTACCTGGGGATAAGTCCATGCGGTTGCGCAGTGTGGGCATCGACACGGTCACGGCACTGGCGCAGGCGAGTACCAACACTCCGCACGTCAGCAAGGAGCAGGTGTGGATGGCGAGGGCGCGGCTTGCCGACGTCGATGCGCTCCGGGTAGCCGCTAAGACATCGGCCCCGCGTGGCGATGTTGAGATGGATATCGATATGGAGGCGTACCCCAACGATGGCGCCTACCTGTGGGGAACGTGGGTGCCTGGGGAGGACTACCGCGGGTTTATCACCTGGGAGCCACCGGGGCCAGAAGGGCTCGGTGGCACGGCGGAGGCCAGGAACTTTGCGATTTTCTGGGATTACCTGATGCGGCGTCGAAATGCGGCGCATGAACAAGGCAAGACCTTCCGCGCCTATTGCTGGGCGGCAGAGGGTGAGAACTATTGGCTGTGTCAGAGCGCCACCCGGTTCGGCGGCCAGGAATTTGTGGTGCCCGCAGATTCGGCGGAGCTGGCTACAGGCGATGCGGCTGGTTCCAGTTCCGAGGCAGCTGGCCCGACAAAGATTGTGCGGGTGCCGACCCGCGAAGAAGTGGACAAGTTCATTGCCGCGGAGGACTGGGTGGACATGCTGAAGGTCGCCCGTCGCCAGATTCTCTCCACCGTCGGTATGGGGCTTAAAGTCGTGGCCCCGTGGTCGGGCTTCCACTGGCGCGACGCCGATGTTGACGGCGAGGCATCGCTGGATCTGTATCGCATTGCGACGGCCACTGACCTCGACTTTGTCGCGGAACAGTCCTTTGAAAAGCTCACGCAAGCCGAGGCTCGCGCCATGCTGCTGCGCTACAACGGCGATGATTGCCGATCGGTAGCCCACGTCCGCGACTGGCTGGATTCACAGCGCGCGGCCGCGGACCTGCCGCATGGGGATGACCTGCCGGTTCCTTAACGCGCTAACCACGCGCCCACGTGCCGCGCCGGGCGAACTTAGGTGAGACCTTCTTCATCGCAGCATCGCGAATAATGGCCGTGTTCTTGCGGGCTAACAGCAGCAGCTGCTGTGTGCGCTCGGCACGGAATGTTGCGCGAGGAGAGCGGTGCACATCGCGGAAAAGCCGCTTCGTCGCCGCCAGCTGATCCGGCGAGCGTGTCGCCAGCTGTGCCAACTTCTCCTTGGACAGCTCAAGTGCAGCGTCCTCCGTGTCCACGGCCCACGTCGCCAGACCAATCTCAGTTGCTTCCTTGCCGTTGAGTTCTTCGCCAGACATGGTCAGCCAACGTGCAGTATCGGCGCTGACCTCATCGAGGATGGTTCGCATACCGGACATATCCGGAATCAGTCCCCACTTCGCTTCGAGGATTGACCACTTGGCATCGCTCGTAGTAATGCGGAAATCAGCACCTAGTGCAATCTGTAGACCACCGCCGTAGCAGTGCCCATGCACTGCCGCAATGACCGGCACCGGCAGGCGTCGCCAGTCCCAGCAGGCGCGCTGGAACAGGTTCGTGCCGTGGATATCGGGGACGAATGAGCGCAGAATGCGCGAGGGCTTCTTAAATGCCGAGGCGAAATCGAGTCCAGCGCAAAACGATTTGCCCTCGCCACGTAGGATTACGCCACGCAGATCACGGTCAGCTGCCAGTTTCCGAGCGACGGCGGACAGCTCGGTCAGCATCTCAAGTGTTAGACCGTTGAGTTTGTCTCCGCGGTCCAAACTGACGACAGCGATTTTCGCCGCCTCTGAATCAGCTACGGCGAGGTATTCATAGGCGACGTTGACATTGTTGCTGGTGTTCATGGGCACTAACGCTAAACGACGGTCACGTGTGCCGCCCGGGAAATACCAAAAGTGGTCTCAAACAAGACACAAAAACCGACCCGCTGAGGGTAAGTCCCGTCAGCGAGCCGGTAAGCCATCTTTAGCGCGCGGTAGGGACGCGTAAAAAACCGCGCGCTGTTAGCTGAAATTACTTGGCAGCTGCGAACAGCTCTGCAGCGTAATCCCAGTTGAAGACGTTCCAGACAGCCTTGACGTAGTCAGCCTTGACGTTCTTGTACTGCAGGTAGAAAGCGTGCTCCCACATATCCAGCAGCAGAACCGGCTTCAGGTTGATGGACAGGTTGCCCTGCTGATCAGTCATCTGCTCAATAACCAGGCGCTCTGCAATGGTGTCGTAACCCAGAACAGCCCAGCCGGAGCCCTGCAGGCCCAGAGCAGCAGCGTTGAAGTGAGCCTGGAACTTCTCGAAAGAGCCGAAGTCGCGCTCGATAGCCTCAGCCAGCTCACCGGTCGGCTGGCCGCCACCGTTCGGGGACAGCAGCTTCCAGAACAGGGAGTGGTTGGTGTGGCCACCCAGGTTAAAGGCCAGGTCCTTGGACAGGCCGGTAACAGCTGCGAAGTCGCCGGACTCGCGAGCAGCAGCGAGCTTCTCCAGAGCAGCGTTGGCGCCGTTGACGTAATTAGCGTGGTGCTTGCTGTGGTGCAGCTCCATAATCTCGCCGGAGATGTGCGGCTCCAGAGCGTCGTAAGCGTAATCCAGCTCAGGAAGTTCGTACTTAGTCATTAGGAAAATTCCTCCTCAACACGTTTTTAGGTTGTGCCGTTGATGGTACTCAAGATGAGCGGATGCGCAACCATTTAAGCAATACAATTAATGCGAAATTCATAAAAATGCTGTTCAGGGATATCTGTCACAAGTTTATGAACGCGGCGGCTGAGTGCGGCGAATCCACTTACTCACGCGCTTGAAGCGCATTCCGGCTGCGCCACCCAGGTCGTCGTCAAGCGGAATGTCGAGGATGGAAGCCCACGTTGGCAGCATTTCTTCCTCGTACCGGTGGCCGTGACCACCGGGGACGGTGACGGAGGCGAGGCCGTCGATAAGCACCTGCCAGAAGGTGACGAACGGGTGCCAGCGCATGGAGGGGAGAACATCGCGGCCGACGCGCTCTGCAAGCCAGTCGGGGCGGCGCCAGGCCAGTGGGTAATCCCACCAGACGATGGGGTCAGAGGCATGCTGCAGGAATGCGACGCGCGGGAATTCCCACGGCCCGAACTTGGTGCCATAGAAGGAGTGGTACAGCTCGTCGGGGCGCGTAGCGAAGCGGATGTTTCGCCCCTCGTCGATGACCGGAGCGATTTCCGGAGACCCCTTTGTCCGACGGTGCGTCAGCTCTTTCCACATTGCGGAGAACTGTGGTGCGCCCGTCCAGACAGCACCGTCGACGCGTGCGAGCATGTCAGCGGAATTCTCGAATGCGCCGAGACCGCCAAACCCGCCGAGGGATTCACCGGCGACGTAGACCTTTGGCCGGTCGTTCTCCGGCATCTTGTCGACTTCCTGCAACACCCGATGGATAAGGGTGTGGCCAGCCGCGATTGGGGTTTCGTGGTCCGTTAGCCATGCCACTGGGGAGGGGAGGTCAGAGTACTGCAGAGCGACAGTGGCGCAGTTGCCAAGGGTCAAGAACTCTGCAGCCTGCGCCGACCACGGTGGCACCCAACCGGTGCCGGTGGTGGTGAAGACAACCAAATGATCGCGCCGGAACGCGCCGGTGCGGTGCATCTCGCGGATGATGAGCTCCGCCTGTTCCCGCAGAGAACGACCTGGCACCTTGCCCGCATAAATGCGGATGGGTTCCTGCAGTTCGGAGAGCGGCTTGCCAGTGGCCACCGCCAAATCTCGGGCACGGGGGCCTTCGGCGACGAAGACGCGCCCCTCGGCGCCGAGTGCGTACCACGGCTCCAAAGACCATGGACTTCCGGAACGTTCCGGCTCCCAGGGCTGCATGCGGCCTGGAACTACCAGGGTATTCAGGTATCGGGACTTCTTGGCGATGGACTCCAAAGTCCGACGGATAAGCAGTCGGTCAATGCTGGCGGCCACGGCACCACCGACGATGGCACCGCTGAGAACCGGGGCGAGACCGCGCGGCAGCCAGGGGCGGAGGTTGTCCCGCAGTAAGTCATAGCCGCGATTGGCCAGCGCGGAGAGCCCCCGAGTGGTCAGGTAGAGACCACTGGCAATCATTGTGGAAGCGAACTGGCTGCGTGCGGATTCCTGCTCATCCTTGCCCACCAGTCGGCCAATTTCGCGCTGCTGGGAAATAGAGCGCAGCCACAGCGCCGCGGTGGTGGCTGTGGTGGCAACATGCCAGGTCACGGCCAGTGCGCGCTCGTGTCGAGGTGCCGGCGCAAAGCGGTTGAGCAGAGTGCTGGCCAGACGCCGCATCGTCGTGTTGTAGCCATAGCCGATAGCCACCCCGGTGACATGGCCCGCCAACTGTGCCAGGAAGGTCACAGTAACGGTGGCGGTCCGAGTACGCGGCATCAGCGAGGGGCTAAAGGCAGCCCATGACGCAATTTCTGCACCAATTAGACCGGGGTTGGAGGGGATGCCCGCCCGCAGTGCGCTGCGGATAGTGCCAGGGCCGGTACCTAGGAGGCGTTCGCGAAAGACTTTGGTAGCCATCAGACTGCCGGTGCCGACTGCGCCCAGCGCTTTGGCCATGCCAGCTGTGCCAGCGACTCCTGCAATTCCCGTTCGCGCTGCTCGTGCAGCTCGCACTGTCCTGGTGGTTTCGATTGGCTGAGCTACAGGTGTGTTGCCCGTAGACGCAATCGAGGGCGCAATCGAAGTAAATGCGCGACGCAGGAATCTCATAAATCCCATCATGGCAAAATTTTTTCCACGGGGTTTTTATTCATCTCGCGCCAGTTTTCCGCACAAAGCGTAGCCTGTGGGGTGTCGCAACGTTTTCCGAATCGGTTGAGAAGGATTCGAGGGCTATGAAGCTATCCACAGGAAATAAGGTCGTGCTGATCGGCGCTGGCGACGTCGGCGTGGCATATGCGTACTCGCTGGTCAACCAAGGCACTGTCGACCATTTGGCAATCATTGACATCGACGAAAAGAAGACGATGGGCAACGTCATGGACTTAAACCATGGCGTCGTGTGGGCGTCGTCGCGCACCAAAGTCACTCAGGGCACGTACGCCGACTGTGGCGATGCCGCGCTGGTAGTCATCTGTGCAGGCGCAGCACAAAAGCCCGGCGAGACTCGCCTACAGCTGGTGGACAAGAATATGAAAATTATGAAGTCCATCGTCGATTCCGTCATGGCCAGCGGTTTTGATGGGCTCCTACTGATCGCCTCCAACCCCGTCGACGTACTCACATACGCCGCGTGGAAGTACTCCGGGCTGCCACACAACCGTGTCTTCGGCTCCGGCACCATCTTGGACTCCGCACGTTTCCGTTACATGCTGGGTGAATACTACGATGTTTCCCCGATGAGCGTGCACGCATACATCATTGGTGAACACGGCGACTCCGAGCTGCCGGTGTTGTCCAGCGCCAACGTTGCAGGCGTCAGTCTGTCCAAGCGCCTCGCCGCCGACCCCGCGCTTCACGACGAGCTGGAGGACATCTTCATCCGAACCCGTGATGCCGCCTACGAGATTATCGATGCCAAGGGCTCCACTTCCTACGGAATCGGTATGGGTCTGGCCCGCATTACGCGCGCCATTTTCCAGAACCAAGAGGTAGCTCTGCCGGTCTCCGCATACTTGCAAGGTGAATACGGTCATGAGGACGTGTTCATCGGAACACCCGCCATTGTGAACCGTCGAGGAGTTCGCCGCGTTATCGAGCTTGAGCTGGACGAATACGAAAAGAAGCAGCTGGACAAGTCCATTCAGACGCTCCGAGATGTGCAGGATCCATTCTGGAAGTAACTGCTGGTAGCGAGAGCAGATGTCTTCTCGACATGCGCTTTCGGCCGTCTCATTTGAGAATGAGAATGCCCACCTTCTATTGGCCCGCGTGGCCGACTCTGGCCAACGCTTCGTCTTAAACACAGGAGTGCCTTCTCTATGGCAGCGCAGAGCCCTCAAGACACAGCAACAGCAACTGACAACACTGAAAGCGGCGCGGCCGTACCGCGTCTGGATGACCTCATCAGCAAGGTCACTGATCTGATCACAGAGTTGGACGACGTCTCGGTGGAGGCTTCTGCACTGCTCGCAGAGGTGCCGGAGGAGCGCCGTCGGCACGCGGAAAACCTGCTGCACTACGCACACCTGCGCACAATTGACATCCGTGAGCTGCAAAACAGCTTGCACGACCTCGGCGTGACCAGTCTGACTACGGTGGAGACTTTCACCCGGGGGCGCCTTGAGCTCGCTCTCAACGCGCTGTTGGCGCTGGCGGGGCGCACCTCAGACATCGATGTCGCCCGCATTATTGCCGACGATGAGCGCGCGGATATTGCCCTGGATAACAACGCCACCGAGCTGTTCGGTCAGGAGCGCGCGGATGTCACTTCGCACATTATGGTGACCCTGCCCGCCGAGGCCGCCGACGATGCAGAGTTGGTGGAGAGCTTCGCTGCCGCTGGCATGGATCTCGCTCGCATCAACTGCGCCCACGACGGCCCTGAGCAGTGGAGCCGCATGATTGACAACGTCAATGCTGCAGCTGAGAAGGCCGGTCGCCGCATCTTCGTGTCCATGGATCTGGCTGGCCCGAAGCTGCGCACAGGCGATATCGAACCGGGGCCGCGTGTGGGGCGCGCCCGTGTTGTGCGTGACGACGCCGGCACGGTCATCTCCAAGTCCAAGATTTGGCTGACTCCACGGCTGGATGAGCACCCCAAGCCAGCTCCGAGCGATTTGCCGGGGCGTCCCGCACTGCCGCTGGAAGCAGATCAGGGGTGGTTGGAGCAGCTGCAGCTCGAGGACGTCATCACGCTGCATGACTCCCGCTCGGCCAAGCGTCACTTCACCGTTGTGCGCATCGACACCGACTCCGAGGGCGAGGTCGAGGCTGTCCTCGCCGAGGGGGAGAAGAACGCGTGGATCGCCGAGGGCACACACCTGCGGAGCAACTACGAGGTCACGCGCGCTGGTGGTGTGCCACCGACCGTGCAAAAGCTGCGTTTCCACACTGGGGATGAGTTTATTCTCACCAGCCGTGAGGAAATCACCACCATTCCACGCACCGACGATGAAATTCCACGCGTCTCCTGTTCGCTGCCGTCTGCCGTGGCGGCTCTGAAACCGGGCGATCCGGTACTTTTCGACGACGGTGCACTTGGCGCTGAGGTGGTTGAGGTCTCCGAGACGTCGTCAAGCGAAGATAGTCACGTCGATGCCCAGCTGCGTGTCCTGCGTACGAAGCCGAATGGTCAGCCGCTGGCGGCGCATAAGGGCATCAATCTGCCGAACACCGACCTGCCGCTCAATTCGCTTACCGACGAAGACATTGAGCACCTGCGTTTTGTGGTGGAGCATGCGGATATTGCTGCGGTGAGCTTTATTCGCACGCAGGGGGATGCTGAGTACGTCTACAAGGTGCTCGATGAGATTGCGGCAGAACATGAGGCTGCGGGCCGTGAGGACCTGGCGTCGAAGGCTCGGAACCTGGGTGTTGTGCTGAAGATTGAGACTATTCCGGCATTCCAGAATCTGCCGGGAATCATCATCACCAGCATGAAGCGCGCCAAGTCCGGTCTGATGATTGCTCGTGGTGACCTGGCTGTGGAGCTGGGCTTCGACCGTATGGGTGAGGTCCCAGGCCAGATTCTGACGCTGGCGCAGGCAGCCGGTGTGCCGACCATTCTGGGTACTCAGGTGCTGGAGAACATGGCCAAGGCCGGCCTGCCGTCCCGCGCGGAGATTACCGATGCGGCCTTCGCCCTGCGTGCCGAGTGCGTGATGCTGAACAAGGGGCCGCACATTACCGAGGCCATCGCGATTTTGAACAACCTGGCCCGGAAGATGGGACGTTCGCAGCGTAAGAGCCGCATCATGCTGCGGAAGATTCGCAGCTGGTCGGACTAGTGGCTGGGTTAGGGGCCGGGCTAGTTTAGGTAGGTTAGGGGGAGCGCACCTAAAAACACCGTGGGAGAAAAGACTGCGGAAGAAGCCGGCCGCGCGTACGAGAGGAGCCCTGCGGAAAATGTCTAATGAACAGGCAGAAAACGCGGGGTGGGCTGTGCCGCCGCAGTCTCCAAAACAGCAGCCACAGCAGTCCCCACCTCAGGTGGTGCTGCCACCGCAGCAGAGCTGGCAGCCGACTGTCTCGGATTCGGCCATCACAGGTGCGACGCCGCGCTGGAAGGCCGATGAGATTGTTCGCAAGCGTGCGGATAGCGTCTTTCGATGGGCAATGAGCGGCGCCGGAGTATTCGCCGCATTTACCGTATTCATCTGGATGAGCATCCTGAGCCCCGGCCAGGATTTGGTGGTTTCCCTCCTCGGCGAATTGGGAGCGTGGGCTTTCGGTCTCTGCGGAATGGTTTCCCTCATTGGTCTGGGTTTTTCGGTCTACAAGACCCTCCAGGTGCTGCGTGACCGCGCAACGTATGCCCGCCCACTGCTGTCGCGCACGGCAACGGATGTGCGCACGATGCACATGTGGCCAGTGCGCAACATCACGGGGCCCGTGGTCGCGTTGGCTGAAACAGGAGTCACTGCCGTAATGGGGCCAGGTCGCTTTATCTGGTATCTGGCCTGCGTTTTGTGGCCCCTTGCAACGGGTTGGTTTATCGCTGCCGACGTGTCCAGGACATACTTCCAGGCCGGAATCATCACTGTTTTAGCTTGTGTGACAACTGCCCTTACGGCGCGGCTACTCCGCTACGTGTTGGCTCCCGAGGAAGTGCATCGCAACATTCCCGTTGGGGCAGGTCGCGAGTGCACCCAGCCCGGTTTTTGGTCCAAGGGCTTCATCCCCAGCGAAGCTACCGATGAACAAGGGGAGGCGGGCGCGTTGGCCGTCGACAAGCAGCTTTTCGAAGGAACGGCGAGCGAATTCGTCGACGATTTTTATAAGTAGCCCAGGCAGTCGCGAATTACGGACTGCGAATAGGTATTCTGTGGCCTTGTGGGAAAGAAATCTCGTAAGAAGAATAATCAGGCCCCGGAGGGCATGAGCCGCCGTCAGGCGAAGCTGGCAGCCCGCGCTGCTGAGCGTGCAGCGTTGCTGGGCAATCCGCGTCCGTTCAAAGACTTCGACGAAGAGGCTGACATCGTGGCTGTCCGCGAGTTCGCTCCGGCTGTGGTCATTCCGGTCACGGTCGCTGACGCTGAGCGTGACATCAAGCTCTGCACCGTGCTGCCGGGTGGCGTAGCCGCACTGACGCGTGCCGCTGACCAGGGCAATGAGGCTTTCGTCGCGCTGCAGACGCAGGCTCGCACCAATGACGGCGCTGCGGATCTCTCCCGTGCGCTGGCATGGGCTCGCGATGCAGAGCCGGGTCAGCAGCTCTCGGCCGCTACTGACGGCGAGGCTGCACCGCTTACCGACGTCCTGACCGCCGTGGATCTCGACAACATGGAGGTCCACCAGGACTTCGAGTGGTGGATTCCCAAGGGCATTGAACGCACCCCGATGATCGAGCAGAACCTGGCCGTGGCTAACGACGCGATTCTCCCGTCATACCGCCTGGATGCGAAGGCCGCTGGTGCTGTGTGGTGGATTGATCCGGGCGAGCGCGCCCACATCCGCTGGGTGCGTCGTGAAGATGAGAAGCCGCTGCTGGATGCCTTGGCACGCGTGCACGCTGCGGACAACCTCTCGCTGGGCGAGGGCACGAAGTTCGCCGGTGTCTTCCGTACCGATGGCGTGCTGGTGCCGGTCTGGGACCTGGATAACACCAAGCCGCACGACCACTGGATTGCTGCCGTGGAAGAGGCCGACAAGCGTATCGCTGAGGCGCTGGCCAGCGAAGAGCCGCTGACCGCCGAGGAGCGTAAGTCCCGTGAGACCATCGTGTCCCGTCAGGTGACCATTCGGAACTAGGCGGAACTGGTTTAAGAACTAACGCGTGTGGCTCAGCGAAAAGCTGAGCCACACGCGTTAGTTGTCTCTAAGTTATCTGAAGCAGTTTTAGCTACTCTCTTGGCTATCTCAGCTCCGCAAAAAGTGTTGGCGCTTCGATTTCGTCCCAGAGCAGCACATTGCCCGCATAACCGGTATCCATGGCGCCTGAGGTGGGCACGGTAAGAGAATCGGAACCGAACAGCATGCGCAACATCAGCCAGGTCAGATTCCAGACATGGTCACCATCGCCGACGAGCACGGCCTTAGTGCCAGCATTGGCCAGGCGAATCCAGCGGTAGGGGTTGAGCCATACCGCAGGTGACTTCAGCCGTCCCATCAGCGCACTCATGAATTCACGCTGCCGCTCTACGCGGTCCAAGTCTCCCTGGGCGGTAGCACGCGTGCGCACGTAACCCAGGGCACTCGCGCCATCGAATTTCTGGCAACCGGCCTGAATATTCAGGCCTGCCAGCGGGTCGTCGATGGCTTCTTCAGGGCACATTTCGATGCCACCGACAGCGTCGACGACACCGGCGAAACCGCCAAAGCCAATTTCGGCGTAGTGGTCGATGTGAATCCCAGTGTTTTTCTCTACGGTGTCGATGAGCAACTGGGGGCCACCAAATGCGAATGCCGCATTGATCTTGTTTTTGTCATTGCCCGGGATATCCACGAAGGAGTCACGCGGGATACTGACCAACTTCGGCTTACCGAACACCGGAATGTGGGCAATCATGATGGTGTCTGTGCGCTGGCCGAAATCACCACTGCCCGTCGACAGCTTGGCGGCATCTTCCTCTGACAAGCCCGTACGAGAGTCCGAACCGACGAGCAACCAGTTGGAGGACATCGTATTGGCAGGGCGATTTGTCAGACCTGAGAACGCGTCGACCCTGGTCAGGCGGATGTCGACAAGTGCCATCGTGGCGACAAGGAAGATGACGACAACCAGGATGATGGATTTAAAGCGCAAGCGTGGCAGCCGCATGCGTCGCGTGTGGAAGCTCGACCTGGCACCGGCTCCGCCACGACTGCTGCGGCGTCCACCACGGCCAGAACTCGCTGCTTGTGGGGCACTGTAGTAGTCCTGCGACGAACCCTGCGAGGAAGATTGGAAATCCGCATCCGGGTTATAGCCGGGTGGAGGAAACCGCGGATCGCTGCCAGCGCGTCCGCTACCGGTCCGGTTCATCGGTGGACGGGACTCAATGCGCGTTTCGTTCAGTGGCGCCTGCCGACGTTCTGGTTGCGGCCTAGACCTGCGTGGAGGCATAGGCGCTGGGCGGGCTGCCCCTGCCCGAGAACGGCGGTCAGGGCGGGGAGGGATGGGGCGTCGTGAAGCGCCACGCGAATCGGCCTCACGGGGGCGAGCATGCTTCGGCGACGCCTCGTCCACACGGCGGTAGATGGGGCGACCATAGCGATCTTTGAGCGGTCTGCCGTATCGGTCGCGGGCAATGCGCGAGTCGTCGAAGTTGCCTTCCATACCAATTAAGAATAGGCAACGACAGTGCACTAAGAGAACCGACACAGCAATACAAGTAGTGGTAGCGCTGGCGTTACCCTGCATGCGACGTGCTGAAAGGGTTTGGGACCGAAGAAGAATATGCTGGAAATATGTCCGCAATGAACCAGAACTACGAATGCGCAGTCAACGAGTCGGATGTTTATGTCAAGAGCCGACATGGTGTCCCTCGAGGGTTCTTCGCCTGTGAGGCGGCGGGGCTGGACTGGCTGCGCGAGGGCGAATCTGACGGTGGTGCGCGCGTCGTGGATGTGCTGGGCGTGAGCGGGCATGCGCTGAAATTGCGTCGAATTGAGTCGATGGCGCCGAATCCACAGGCAGCGTACGAGTTTGGAAAATCGTTGGCTATTACCCACAATCTGGGCGCCGCTGGCTGGGGTGCCGGCCCCGATGAGTGGGAGGGGCACGGCTACTTCGGTCCGCTGGATCAGCCACTACAGATGGACCTGACTCCACGGGAGAGCTTCGGTGAATACTGGGCGAAAGGACGTCTTCTGCCTGCGCTGGGAAAGTTGGAAAACTCCTACAATAACCGTCAGCTAGATATCTTTGACCAGCTCATTGATCGGCTCTTGGCTGGAGATTTCGACAACGAGCCAGACGCCGCGCGTGTCCACGGTGACCTGTGGTGGGGAAACCTCATGTGGGATGCAGACGGCGCGATCTTGATTGACCCCGCGGCACACGGCGGAGCCCGCGAGGAAGATCTGGCACTGCTGGCGCTATTCGGGGCAACGCACTTCGATGAGATCTTGCGTGGCTACGAATCTGTACATCCCCTGCCGGATTTCGCCGAGAGCTGCGAACTCCACCAGCTCTACGCGGTGCTCATGCACGCGGTGCTATTTGGTGGCGGATACGCCGGACAGGCAGCGGCAATGGCAGCGAAGTACGTGCGTTAGCTGGCGTTAGCAGCCTCCAGCACGCTAGCGATCTCCAGTAGCTCTGCCTCACCGCAGTGCACCGCACCGATGTTGACGCTGGTGGCGGGGAGCTTCGCATTGGGTGTGCTGCCGCTTGTGCCCGGCACAGCAATTGGCATGGACACGCTTGCCCACCCAGTCAGATTCCACAGCGACAACCACGGTGTCCACCGGGTTTGCTCGTCAAAGTCCTCCCACGGCGCCAACGCAGAGAAATGCCCAATACGTGGCGGATCAAACGCCAGCGTTGGCGTAATCACCGCATCGACTTCCCAACGCGATCGAATCGCGCCGGGCAGAGCCATCCGCTGCTGATGTGTCGCCGCCGCCTCAGTTGCGGAAATCTCCTGGCCACAGGCGCGAATCCACTGCACGATCTCGGAGTAGTCCGCGCGCGGTAATTTCGTGGACATTCGCGTGATGGTCCGTCGAAAGATCTCGAACACGTCCGGACCTGCCGGGTCATAGGGGCTGGGCACTTCCACCACCTCATACCCGGCGTCGGCAAGACGGTCAGCCGCCGCCCACGCACCGTTTGCCCAGCGCTTATCGACGTCCACCTCAGCATGAAAAGGGCTGATAGTGACACCGATGCGAAGGGGGCGCTGGGACCGTCGGAAAACATGCGAGGTTGCGGGAAAGGGCACCCCGGCCAGTAGCGCTGCGTCATCGACTGTGCGAGTGAGAAAGGCAGGCGTGGAGAGATTTCCACCCGCAATATCGTGTGCTGGCTTCAACCCAACGAGGCCACAGCAGGCGGCAGGCACGCGGATGGAACCGCCACCGTCAGAGCCCAGAGCTGCGGGAACGACACCAGTTGCGACAGCCACCGCGCTGCCACCCGAGGAACCACCGGGAGTGCGTGGCGTGGTATCCGGTTGATTGGACAGCTGATCGGGCACGGCGAAATAGGGGTTTTCCGGAGCCGGGTAGCCAATCGGCTCGGTGTAGGCCGTCATCCCAACCTCGGAGGTGTGTGTAGTCGACGTGAGGATGGCGCCGCGAGCCAGAAGTTTCGCCACGGGTTCCGAGGTTTCGGTGGCGGTGAAAGCCAAGTTGGCGGAGCCCATCGTGCATTTGACACCGGCGATGGTGAATAGGTCTTTGATCGCCACTGGCAGTCCCAGGAGGTCACGCGGGAGGCCGTGGCTAGCGCGCCGGGCGGCCTCTGATTGGGCAGTGAGGCTGCGTGCGCGGTCGACAGCGTGCTCGGCCAAGGACGTGGCAATACCGAAACGGGCGGGATTGGCCGCGGCGTCGTCGGCAAGCGTGGCGAATTCCGAAACGATCTCCGATACCGAGATTGCGCCACTGCGCACGGCTTCAGTGAGGGCGCGGGCGGGCATCTCGGAAGAAAAGGTCATGCAATAAGTGTAGAAGCCCTCTAATCTGAGCTTATGACGACGGTTACTTATTTGGGTCCAGCGGGCACATTCACCGAGCAGGCGCTGTGGGACATGGCGCGTGCTGGCGAGATTGATCCTGCAGGGGAATCCGCGGTCAATGCCGTGCCGGTGGATAGTCCCGCGGCCGCGCTTGGAGCCGTGCGCCGAGGGGAAGCGGACTTCGCCTGCGTGGCTATCGAAAGCAGCGTGGACGGTCCCGTCACACCAACTTTTGATGCCCTCGCTGCTGGGCCGGAGCTGCAGGTTTTCCGTGAAACCGAGGTCGGGGTGGTCTTCTCTATCCTGGTCCGTCCCGGTACGACGGCGGAACAGGTGCGTACTTTTACGACACATCCTGTGGCGTATCCGCAGGTCAAACAGTGGGTGGATGCCAACCTTCCGGGCGTGGAAGTTCATCAGGCCAGCTCCAATGCGGCGGCGGCTCACCAGGTCGCCGAGGGTACCCACGACGCTTGCGCTGCCCCGGCCCGCGCGGGTGAGCTGCTCGGACTTGAGGCGCTGGCCACTGAGGTCGCCGACGTGCGCGGTGCCCGAACCCGTTTCCTGCTGGTGGGGCGCCCTGGTGTGCCGACGCCGCGCACCGGCGCCGACCGCACCTCGGTCTCCTTCACGCTGCCGAACCAGCCCGGCACACTGATGCGCGCCATGAATGAGTTCGCAGTGCGACAGGTCAACCTCACCCGCATCGAGTCGCGGCCGACACGCGAGCTCTTCGGCCTCTACCGCTTCTACATCGACTGCAACGGCCACGTTTATGATGCACAGGTTGCGGCGGCTCTCGCGGCACTGCACGAATACGCCGAAGACCTGCGGTATCTGGGATCTTGGCCGGTTGCTGAGGGCGGTCGCCGCAGCATTATGACCCCGCCGCCGGATATCTCCCAGTCAATTGAATGGGTCGACGCGCTCAAGGAAGGACGAAGGTAAAACATGACACCCACCGCGCCCGAAAATCCAGTTGGACAGCTGCCTTTCCTCGATGACCGCCCAGACCGCCCTGAATCTGTCATGCCGGTTGATTCCCAGCGCATCATTTTCATCCGCCACGGGCAGACCACCGGCAACATCAACCGCCGCCTGGATACCGCATTGCCGGGCGCACCGCTCACCGACCTCGGTGTGAGGCAGGCGCGCAGTCTGGGACGTCTTTTGCTTCCCGACGTCCACAGAATCGGTGACATTGTCACATCCCATGCCCTGCGTGCACGCCAAACTGGTGCAGGCGCGGTCGCGAGTCTGCACCACCTGGGAGAGACTTCCGTTCGCATCCGCCATGAGGGTGGTCTCCACGAGATTCAGGCCGGCGATCTTGAGGGGCGCAATGATCGCGATGCGCACATGGAGTACATGCGCGCCTTCTATCAGTGGCTCAATGGAGAGCTGGAGTACCGCCTTCCCGGCGGTGAATCCGGTGCTGACGTGCTGAATCGGTACCTGCCGACGCTACAGCAGCTGCTGGAGCAGGCAGGAGCGACAGGTGGTGAATCCAAGGAGTCCAGGGAGGCCAGCAGCAAGGATGTCGTCATTGTCAGCCACGGCGCGGCTATTCGTCTGATTGGGCAGTATCTGACCGGGGTGGATCCGGAATACGCACTGCGACACCGCATTGCCAATACCGAGCGAATTGAGCTGGTTCCGAACGCAGTGGCCGTCGGCAAGCGTGCTGGCATTGAACCGGGCGCGTGGGATGTGCGTCGCTGGGGCGACAGCGAGTTGCCCTAGAAGGGAGCGAAACGGCGACCGTTACTGCTGACCGTTACTGCTGGCCCTCCTGAATCTCGCGGCGCTTCTGAGCTGCCAGGCGTAGGCGTTCTGTGCGACGCTTGGATTCCTCTTCGTTGATTTCGTTGAGGAGCTCTTCTTCGTCATCATTGATGTTCAAGGCGGCGCGCCCGATAAGGGCAACGGCCGCAGCGACGATGAAGCCGAGCCACGCGTTATCGATATTGGTGAAAAACATCAGAACGATAGTGACACATACGATAACGCCTGCAGCAGAATCAACAATGTTGAGCTGGCGGCCCTTTTTCATCAGGTTTTGCAGCTCTTGATCGACACTTTGATGCTGCGGATTAGCCGGGGTGCCCTGTGAACTCTCGGGGGAGACCTCAGCGGGCAGGTCCGCGAAGAGAGTTTGCAGTTCTGCCCGAGTTTTAGCGGAAGCAGCACTTTCGGCGCGTTTGGAGAACTCATCGACATCCAAGTAGCCATCAGCGAAATGATTGCCGAGACGCTCCATGGCAGCGTTGCGCTCCCTGTCGCCGACCCTGATTTCTGGCTTCTCGCTCGAGTTGTCGCTCATGGTTATTAAGGTTACAGGGAAGAAGAGGGGAGGGGACAGCATCGCGAGAGGAACGAGACCGTGCACGGCGGGACAAAATTACCCGTAGCCGAGTCGGTCCAAATCCTCCTCCTCGAGGCCGAAATAATGCCCGATTTCATGCAGGAGAGTGACCCGAATCTGCTCCACCAGCTCCTCTTCGGTGCGGCTGATGCGGCAGAGCATGTCGCGATACAGGCTGATTTGGTCAGGTGGACCCCAGTGGTTGTTAGAACGCTCGGTCAGAGGTATCCCCTCGTAGAGGCCCAGCAGTGTGGGCTCGTCGAGGTTATACGGGTGGACCTGGATGATGACCTGATCGAGCTGGTCGAGAAACTGCGTGGGGATGCGGTCGATGGCCTCATCGACAAGTGCATCGAACCGCTCCGGGCTAACGTCAACCATTTATGGTGCTGCCTCGCAATGTCCTCTTGTTTTACTGGCCGATTGTTCTACTGTCCGGCGGGAGCGACTGCGTTATCCGCAGCGCCTGCTCCTGCGCCAGTACCGTCGGCACCGACCTCACCGACGTCACCTGTGCCAGCGCCAGCGCCAGCGTCACCCTGCTCCTCCCGCAGCGGATTGCGCGGTGGCGGAGCCACGGGCGGCTGGCCGTCGATAGTGAAGGACTCGTTAGCGTGGCCATTGAGAGTGGCGAACCCGCCCTGGCCATTGTCCTTAATCAACCAGCAGTTCACACTGCGCGAGCCAGCATTGAGCGACTCCTGCGACAGTGACGTCCAAAATGGCAGCAGCGTTGAGTTGTACAGCGGGTCGTCGCCACCGAGGTAATTCTGCGCCAGAGTCACACACTGCTCTGCGAGCACATCATTTTGCTCCTGGTCAGTGGGGACATTGTCACCGAAGTGGTCGCGGAGATTGACAATTCCCGTCGACTCCATCAGGTGATCTTCCACGCACGGCACCTGGCGGATGGCGCCGTTTTCGTCCAATGTCACGCAGCGGCCGCCCTCGAACACGCGGGACTGGTCCTGCCCGGCCGCAGGACCGGACATGTGCGCCGTGTTGCCGTCTTCATCGACGACCTGGATACCGCACAGGAAGGTTCGGTCACCCTTTTCCCACTGGCTAGGCGAAGGAATGATCGGTGCCGTGATAAATCGACCGTCTGGATCGTACTGGCCGCCCAGGTATTCAGTCACAGTGTTGCGACACACGCCATTTTGCAGAGCCACCAAATTGTCTGCTGTCGGGTAGTTGGCAGTTTTGGCGTATTGCCCCGGATGTTCCTCGTAATCGGCGAGATTCAGTTTCTTGGCCACCTCATAAGCGTGCGGCTGCTCACAGGGCACGACGCGGAAGTCAGAAACATTCAAATCTTCTGCCAGGTTCCAGTCCAGACAGTTGCCCGCGGTTGCACTGGTGAACGCCGTCGTCTCCTTGTCGACGATGGTCGTTGTCGACGATGACGCGCTTGCCGACGAACCCTTGCCCCCAAGTGGCCCACTCGGTGGCTCGATGACTCCCGCTTGCAGCGCGAATGCCATCCCCGCGGCGCCGACCAGCATTGCCGTCGACAAAGCGCGCATTCCCCAGCTTCCACGCGAGTTATTCGAAGCGTTGGCATCGTTGCTGGCTACGGAGGATGCACCAGCGCTGGCATCTGCGCCAGTACCTGCACCGGAGTCAGTGTCTGTGGCGGCAGCGTGCTCGCGATCCTGGTTCATATTGTCATCAGCCATAGTGACCCCATTGTGCACCGCCAATGAGCCTGTGGACAAGGTAACGCTAAAAGCGACAACGTCCCCATGAGCGTCGATGTCGTGGCAAGGAGCTCTGCCATTGACGCTCTGTCCGAGTTTGCTCAAGAGTTTTAAGCACTACAATAGTCCGGTATTTGTTCGCTACCCGAGGACACGAGTCTTGACCTGGACTGCACTACTTAGCCTGCTGGGCGTCCACATTATTGGTATGGCCTCACCAGGGCCTGACGTCTTCTTAGTCCTGCGCCTTGCCACCAAATCCCGAAGGCACGCCATCGCGGCAGTCGCGGGTATCAGTACTGGCGCCACAATCTGGATGACCCTCACAGTTTTTGGGTTCGCAGCCGTCATTACCGCCAATCCTTTGCTGATGGGCGTAATTCAACTTGTCGGTGGCTGTTATCTCATTTACATGGGCATCAGTATGGCCAAGGCAGGCATCAATACCCTCCGCGAACTGCGCGCCTGTGCCGCACCAGCCCTGGGAAGCGAGGCGCTCCGGTCGCCGAAGGCGACGTTCCGCCAGGGCTTTTTCACCAACATGTCGAACCCGAAGATTGTTCTCTTCCTCACCGCAGTGCTTTCACAGTTCATTCCCGCGGGCGCATCTGTGGGGACGCTCGTGCTTTGTACACTGGTGCTAATCGTCTCCCAAATCGCTTTCTTCCTATTTATCGCAATCGTGGTGTCGACGGATGCCGTCGTCAAGCGAATGGTGCTGGCAGGGCCGTGGATTGACACTGTCGCCGGTGTAATCTTCCTCGTCCTCGGCGCGCTGCTGGTCGCCTCAGGAGCGGAAGCGGCGCTCTAACATGCCTTGTGCCTGCTTGCCGACGTAAACCAGGTACTCTAGGGGACGTGATTGATCTCAAATTTCTCCGCGAAAACCCTGAAGTAGCCCGCGAGTCCCAGCGCACCCGTGGTGAGGACCCGGCATTGGTCGATCAGCTGCTGGAAGCTGACGCTAAGCGCCGTGAGGTTATTGCCTCCACCGACGCGCTGCGTTCGGAGCAGAAGGGCTTCGGTAAGAAGATTGGTCAGGCGTCGAAGGAAGAGCGTCCGACCATGTTGGAGAAAGCCAAGGAGCTTTCCGACGCCGTGAAGGCAGCCGAAGCGAAGCAGAAGGAAGCCGAGGCTGAGGTCGAGCGTCTGCAGTATCTGATTGGCAACATCGTTACGGGTGCGCCCGCCGGTGGCGAAGATGACTTTGTCGTGCTGGAGGAAATCGGCGAGATTCCACAGTTCGATTTTGAGCCCAAGGACCACCTGGACCTCGGTGAGTCGCTGGGACTTATTGATATGGAGCGTGGCGTCAAGGTCTCCGGTTCCCGCTTCTACTTCCTGACCGGCTACGGTGCCATGTTGCAGCTGGCCATGATGAACCTGGCTGCTCAGAAGGCAACTCAGAATGGTTTCCAGCTGATGGTGCCGCCGGTGCTGGTTCGTCCGGAGACCATGTCGGGTACCGGTTTCCTCGGTGCGCACTCCGATGAGATTTACTACCTGCAGGAAGATGACCTCTACCTGGTCGGTACCTCGGAAGTCGCGCTGGCCGGCTACCACTCCAACGAGATTATTGACCTGTCGGAGGGGCCGCGTCGCTACGCTGGTTGGTCTTCTTGTTTCCGTCGTGAAGCGGGCTCTTACGGCAAGGACACCCGCGGAATCCTGCGCGTGCACCAGTTCGACAAGCTGGAGATGTTCTCCTACTGTCCGCCGGAGCAGGCGGAGGCAGAACACCAGAAGCTGCTAAACATGGAGCGCGAGATGCTGGCCGCGGTCGATGTTCCGTACCGCATCATCGATGTTGCTGGTGGTGACCTGGGTGCATCGGCTGCCCGCAAGTTCGATACCGAGGCGTGGGTGCCGACGCAGAACACTTACCGCGAGTTGACCTCGACTTCGAACTGCACGACTTTCCAGGCTCGTCGTTTGAAGACCCGCTACCGCGATGCCGATGGCAAGTCCCAGTACTGCGCCACCCTAAATGGCACGCTGGCTACGACGCGTTGGCTGGTCGCCATTTTGGAAAACCACCAGCAGGCCGATGGTTCTGTGGTGATTCCGGAGGCCCTGCGTCCGTTCATGATGGGCAAGGAAGTTCTCGAGCCGGTTAAGTAGGTGTGGCCCCGACACAGCCACACACTCACTTCACGACACCTATGGCACCTCATGCCACCTCCACAGCTGGCATGAGGTGCCATAGGTGTCGTGAAGTGCCCTAGGGGGCGTCCCTATGTTTTTGTCAAGCCTAAATCGGAGTTTTTAAGTGAAACTCTTGGGGGTAGGTTTAGGCATGGTTATTGTGCCCATCAACTGGTGTTGGTGGGCCTGATTTTCGTGTCACAGGAGCAATTCCTGCATAGGCGGCCAGGTGGCCAGAGGATGCGAAGTCGGATCCATCACCGATGGAAAGCAAGATTTGTGCTGCGGTCTTGATACCGATTTCCGGCATACTCGATCCAAGGCCTCGGAGGCAGGGAAGTCCTCCAGCATGCCGTCGACCTGGCCGGCGATAGGTTCGCGTCGGCTCGCTGGGTTCGCGTGGGCTGGGCCAATTTTCAATTCCCAAGACGTGGGTGGGGTGACTGCGCTAAGAAGTAGGTGGGGGATTGAGTCAATAATTTGGCAAGAGGATCGATAGCAGCGGCATGATTGAACTAGGAAAAACTTCGCTCGAAGTTGACTGCGTATATGGACACAGCAGCATTCTTGGTGAGATTAGCGCGGAGATCCGTAAGGGGGAATTTGTCAGTATCACCGGCCCGAATGGGGTGGGAAAATCCACGTTGATTAGCACCATTGCTGGTGAGATAGAGCCAATCGAAGGTACTGTGCGGGTTGCTTGCGAGGGCGAAGAAACTTTCGTTGATCCGTCAAGCCCGCAAGGCGCTGGCTGCGTGACCAGCATTTCTGATCCAGCATTTCTACCGGACTTAACTCTCGGCGAGCATATTAACCTGGTTTCCCTGCGCACAGGTGTGGGAATGGACACGCTGCTGAGTCGGTTGGAGCCATGGCGCGTTGCTGAGTTGCCCAACACTTTGCCCAGTCGGCTTTCGAGCGGTCAGAAGCAGCGGGCAAACTTGGGAATCCAATTGGCGGTTGCGGCTCCGGTTGTTGTGTTGGATGAACCCGAGCGCCATCTCGATGCGGATTGGACTCGGCTGCTGTGCGCGCAACTTCGCCAAATGGCACAGTCTGGATTCACAGTGATTGTGGCATCGCATTCGCCAAGTCTCATCGATGAGGCAGACTGGGAGATTCGACTGTGAACCTTGAAGGCTTGAGTTTTCCTCTCAACGTATTTCAAGTAGTTGGCTTAGTAGGGATTATCTTCCTGCTGGTCATCATTGCGGAACGAATGGCTCCGCTGAGGTCCGTTGACCGCGACCGATGGGAATGGGAGTATCGCCCCGCACGTCGATTTCCCGGCATTGACCGCGACGGCTGGCTCCAAGTGCTGGTGTTCACCGTATTTGGGTTCGGCATTGGCGGGGTTTTTCGATATGTCCTTGGGGGTGCACGACCACGTCGTTTAGCGACGGTGCTTTCTAATGGCGTGACACAATCGATGACTCGTGTGACCGTGATGTTCTTTAATGCGGAGCTGGCATCGAATATTTACGCTGCTTCCTGGCTGCGGAGTGCCAAGGTCAAGGAGCGGCCGTTCGCGCAAACTTCCTTGCCGGTGTTGATGCTGCGCAGGCTGGTGCGGCGTGGGTATATCCCGTTGCTATTTGTTGCGGTGGCGCTGGCGGAGTTTTCTGTTGCACCGCTGATTGGAAAAGGCGGGCGCACGCTGGTTTTGCTCTGCTGGGCGGTGCTTGCCTCTGCAGTATGGCGGGCGACTAGGCTCGAAGCGCCAGGTCAGCTGCCGTGGCGAGTGGCGATACTGAGCGTTGTGACCGTCCTGGGAATGGCCGTCCAATTCCTTCCGGGGATGCCGCTAAATCCCATGTATTCCATGCTATGGGCTGCCGTGGCAATTGTCTATTGTGCACTTGTTCGAGGAAAACCACGGGAAACTAATGATTTTTCCTCGATTGAGATTGGTTTGGGCGCACCATTAGAAATGGGCAAGCTGCAGTATTGGTTTTCCGGCGGTCTTGCGATTATTCCGGCTATTGCATCGGAATTGATGGCGATTGCGCCGATTATGTAGGAGCTGCGGCCACAATGCTCCGACTAAGCGGTCGGGCTGCGCCGGCGGGAAAAGGGGAATCCTAGGCGGAGAGGCAACGTCTTCTACTAGGAGCTGTTGGCCTACAGCTCCTAGCTGTGAAGTACTTCGATTGCAATAGCGAGCAGGCCGGTGCTGACGGGCTGCGGAGTAACGCTTTGACCTGCCCAAATTACATCGGCATGATCTAGGCCACCCCAGCTTTCTTCCAGGTAGCCTTCAGTCCGGCTCGGAGGGGAAAGACAAGGCATGCGGCCGAAGCTGCGACCGATGCCGTGGCAACACCGGCTTGGACTAATGCTGGATTGATCTTGGAGTTTTCTTCCGTGAGAACGCCGATCAGCTGAGCTGGAGCAATGGCGCAAGTGAGAGTACCTAGGGACGCGACGCGCAGAGTATCTTCGCGGTCATCTGCCTTGAGCAGCGAAGCAGCTGAGAATCCAGCTCCGACCGTAGAAACCACGAAGGGAAGAAGCAGAGTTTCCTTCGGTGCTGTCTTTTGAACTGCCTCGCCGTTTAGCTTCCATTTTGTGTGGACTTCTGAAGGCAACTGCTTCCAGCACCTGGCCAGTGCGACTCCGTGCGCAACCGTCACAGCCGCGGGGAGAAAAGCGGTCGCCTGCAGTGCGCGAGCCGGAATTTCAGAGATAACCTCACCGTCAATATCGTCCGGGCGGACAATCCCGAGCTTGGTGGCTACTGCAGCCCAATTGATAGACCAGCCAAAACCCAACAGGTGAGGTTGGAGAATCCGCGGGTCGTTCATATTCCACAGGGAAGCGCGACCGCGCTTGGAAAATGCTCGAAGTGGGTTGCTGAGGTAGCGTCGCAAAGCGCTCGGTTCACCAACTTGCTCGGCGACTCGCTCGGCGTATTCGGTCGCCGTTCCCAGCTCTTCGGCCAGGTCCGCGTGGACGTCGTTAAGCTCTTGCAGAAGACTCTCCTGCTCGGCAATGATCGCCTTGCGTTGTGCGGGCGATGTTCCGATTTCGCGCAGTTTGTGGTCGATGGCGGTGAGGTAGGTGTTCATTGGGGATCCTCGGAAAATAGTGCGGTCATGTCGGCGGATAGATCGATGAAGTCCTGATGTAGCTGCGTGAGTGTTTGCTGTCCTTTGTCTGTTAGTGAGTAGTACTTGCGGGGCGGCCCCTTGGGGGATTCCTCCCAGCGATTGCTAATCAAGCCGTTGGTGGTCAGCCGCGAGAGTAGGGGGTAGACGGTTCCTGCGGGCGCGCTGAGGTGGGGGTAGGCGTTGAGCTTTGCGACGAGTGCCGCGCCATAGAGTTCTTCGCGAGAAATCAGCTTGAGAATGGCGAGCTCGAGTACTCCCTTCTTCAGTTGTGTTTGTGGGCGTTTGGGCATGGCGTTGTGCTTTCTTTCCGGCGGTAGAAGGAAGTTGTTTGAGCAGAATCCTTTTCATACCTAGTACCTTGTAATGCCAACTATACCCCCAGTAGTTTGTATTGCCAAGTACTGCACGCCTATACCGCACAGAGAGAACAGAACAAAGAAAAATGAGGGGCAATTGTCAAAAGACAATCGCCCCTCATCCCACCGGGTTGGCTCTATGAAGAACTTGTAACAGCTAGGAACCGGTTCGGTTCCTATTTAGCGTTCAATTAAATGCGCTCATCGAGCCAGGCAATAGCCGTCGCAATGGCCTGGTGCTGTGCCGGTTCATTGAATACCTCGTGGAACTGGCCTTCGAACTCGATCAGCTGCTTGTCGGTGGACGAGATGCCGTTGTACCAGTCACGCGAGAAGAACGGTGGCACAATCTCATCCTGGCCACCCATCATGACCAGGGTCGGCTCAACGAAGTCGACGGAGTTGGTGCCGTTGTAGGTGGCGGCAAACGCCATTTGTTGAGCCATGCCGAGCGAAAGCTTGGAGTTGTTGTACGGATCAGTGCCGTATTCATCACGCACTGCCTGGGAAGAAGAAGTTTTCGCACCCAGCGGGTTGCCAACCTGAATCAGGTCAGTGCCCGGCAGCGATGGGACGCGCATCTCGGTACGGTTCGGTACTTCCTTGAGCATGCGCGTGTTGAAAGTAGTCATGTCCTGGAACGGCAGACGCTGGTAAATCGTCGGCTGGGCTTCGCGCTCGACATCGGTCATGGCTTCTGGAGTGATGGTTTCGCCCTTGTCCGTGCCGCCGTAGGGGTTGAACAGAGCGCCACCGCCGTTGGCGACGATGCCATCGACACTGCCCGGGTACTTGATGCCGTGGAAGTCCACAGCAAGACCGCCCATGGAGTGGCCGAGCAGGAAGGTCTTCGTGCTCGGGTTCTCCGCCTTGGCCTTCTCTACAAGCATGTGTAGGTCATCGACAAGCGAGTGGAAATCATCGATGTGACCACGAGCAACTGGAGTGCCTTCAACCTGGCCCGTGTGGCCGTGACCGCGGTGGTCGAGGCGGTAGACGTTGTAGCCGGCGTTCAGAAGCTTGCCAGTTACCCACTCGTAGCGACCCAGGTGCTCTGCAGCACCATGCACGACGACGACAGTGGCCTTGGCGTTCGGAATGGTGTTGGACTTCCAGTAGATTTGAGTGCCCTTGCCATCCTCCGACGTCATATAGCCGTCGGTCACCGTAACGTGGCGACCGTCAACTGTAGTGGTCGGCGCCGGGGTAGTTGGCAGTTCGACCATCGCAGTGGACTGCGGGTCAGGGGTTGGCTCCAGCGGGTTTTTAATGAAATCCGTTGGGGTTGCTGATGCTGCCGGAGTGGCCAGTGCCAGCGTCAGGGCGGTGGTCACACTCGCAGTGAAAATCGATGCACGACGCATGATTGCTCTTTTCTATTTTCAATCGAGGAGCGGATGGTAGTGATAATAATTTTATTATAACAAACAAGCCCTGAATTTATAATAAAAATGGCTC